>NZ_JARXOW010000001.1:2105789-2406616 GCF_030182585.1 Pedobacter faecalis
AAGCTTTGCGATGCCTACCGCTCACAGTATGGTTGCAATTACATTTCTGTAATGCCTACCAACCTTTACGGACCAAATGACAATTACGACCTGAACAACTCTCATGTTTTGCCAGCCTTGATCCGCAAAGTGATCACCGCTAAAAACAATGGCGTGTCATCGGTAACCATTTGGGGAACCGGTACGCCAAAACGTGAGTTCCTTTACGTAGACGATCTTGCAGATGCATGTTTCTATTTAATGCAAACTTACAATGAGCCCGGCTTGGTAAATATCGGCGTAGGTGAAGATGTTACCATACTGGAACTTGCCCAGCTTATTGCCAAAGTAGTAGGATTTGAAGGTGAAATAAAAACAGACCCGTCAAAGCCAGACGGCACACCAAGAAAGCTGATGGATGTAAGCAAATTACACGCACAAGGCTGGAAAGCGCAAGTATCGCTGGAAGAAGGGATTACCCGCGTATTCAATGATGTTAAAAATTTGAATTGGAATTAATGTCTAACAACTATGTATTTATTATGGCCGGAGGCGTTGGCAGCCGCTTCTGGCCAAAAAGCCGAAACAACTTCCCTAAACAATTCATTGATATTCTGGGCGTAGGAAAATCCCTACTGCAGCTTACCTATGAGCGCTTCCTGAAGCTTTGCCCGCAGGAGAATATTTACATCGTTACTAATGGCCAGTACGCGCCTATCATCCAAGAGCAGTTAACAGGAATAAACGCCGATCAAATCATCTGTGAACCTAGCAGGAACAATACTGCACCCTGCATAGCTTACGCCTCGTTCAAAATCAATGCCTTAAACCCAGACGCAAACATCGTAGTTGCGCCATCTGATCACTTCATTTTGTATGAAGACATCTTCATAGAGAAAATCAAACAAGCACTAGACTTCACCGCCGCAAACGACGCCCTGGTTACATTGGGCATAACACCAACCCGGCCGGATACAGGTTACGGCTATATTCAATACGCAAGTGAAGCAGCTAACAGCGTTCATAAAGTACTTCACTTCAGAGAAAAACCTGACCTAGAGAAAGCCAAAGCATTCCTTGCAGAAGGAAATTATGTTTGGAACGCAGGAATATTCATTTGGAAAGCAGAATCTATCTTACGCGCGCTTAACACCCATTCCAAAGAGATTTACGATCTCTTCAATAACGGGGCGGAGATTTACAATACCGAAGGTGAGCGAAGCTTTATTGATGAGCGCTACCCAACATCCCCAAACATTTCCATAGATTATGCTATTATGGAACAGGCGGATAACGTTTATACTATACCGGCGGAATTTGGATGGTCTGACCTGGGAACCTGGGCTTCTCTGTACGAGGCAGCACCAAAAGATGAAGAAAACAACGTGATTTCTGGAAACCAGGTGTACACTGCTGATACGACTAATAGCATCATACATATCAATAAAGACAAATTGGCCGTTATTAAAGGACTGGATAACTTTATTGTAGTTGATGAGGGTAATGCACTATTGATTTACCCAAAAACTCAGGAGCAAGAGATAAAAGAAGTAGTTAAGGAGTTAAGTTCAACTTACGGAAGTATATTTGCGTAGTTAAACATAACTTCGAGCTCATGAGAAAAGTACTGTTAATTCTTCTTTGCTTTTTAGTTCTACAAGGGAAAGCTCAATTAGATCAGAATGTAAAGGCAGAAGTGGAGCTTCAAGCAATTGGGACAACAAATGGAGTTGTTCCATTTTGGATGCGGTCTAATCAATATGGGTCTGTACCACTAGCAGGCGCCTCCACAAGTGCTATCGGCAGAATTTCGAGAGACTATGAGACTCTAAGCCCAAGCGACAAATTGTATGGGCGAGAAAAAACCATCGACTGGGGTTACGGCTTTGAGGGTCGTGCAAACGGCGGAGATGGATCGAACTTTTCTTTAATAGAGGCATATGGAAAGTTAAAAGTTTGGAAATTCCAGCTTACTGCTGGCCGGACCAGAGATGTTATGGGACTTAATGGTGACACAAGTCTTAGTTCCGGGAATTTCTCAGTTTCTGGCAATTCATTAGGAATTCCTAAGATTGAGATTTCAATTCCGGAATACTGGACTATACCTGTTTTTAACGGCCTTATTTCTATTAAAGGCAATTTTGCACATGGATGGTCAGGAAGTAAGACAGTAAAAAGGCATATCTCAGATGCAGTTATATCGCCCGTTGATCGGGTGGGCACATACCTCCATCAAAAATCTTTTTACGGAAGACTTGGTAAAAAAGACTGGCGCTTCAAATTATATGGAGGGTTCAATCACCAAGTTTTCTGGGGAGGAGAAAAGGATGTATATCAGGAATTCTACACCCTAACTCCTCTTGAGACCTTTTTTTACGTGGCCACGGGAAAAGCATATGGAAACTCCTATGAAGTTCCAAATTCAAAAATCGGCAATCAACTCGGATCCATTGATATCGGTGCAGAATATAATTTTGACGCCCTCCGTCTAACGATTTATCGGCAACACTTCTATGATATTGGCGCTCTTAGCAAACTCGCTAACATTGCTGACGGGTTAAATGGGATTTCAATTTCAAATACAAGTCAACAGGATCGGAGAATAACATGGAGAAGTATATTATTTGAATTCTTATATACCAAGCATCAGGCTGGCGAACTGAATGCTAAATATACCAAATCCGGCGATGAGGATTATTATAATAACTACTTCTATACCGAGGGCTGGACATATCGAGGTATAGGTTTAGGCACTCCGTTTATTAGTACGCACACAACGGTTAAGAGTGGTCAGGCTTCCGATCCGAGAGACTATTTTATTAATAACAGAGTTGTAGCATTCAACTTGGGGTTACATGCAGATGTAAATGCATGGCGGATGTTTGCAAAATTATCGTTTTCAAAAAACTTCGGCACATATGGCACCAGTACCATCGGGCACTCACTAGGATACGAGAGGTTTCCGCCAGAGTATGGTATCTTTAGACGGGTTAACCAGTTTTCCGCGTACATCGAGAGCGAAAGAAATATCGGCAAAAGGTTGGCATTAGGTACTGGAATTGGTTTTGACCACGGAAGACTACTGGATAACTCATTTGGCGCTGTAGTGAAGTTGAAAAAGTCATTTAACTAGTTAACTTGCAAAATCAAGCCTTTACCTAACAAGTTGAGACGTGGTTTTAAGACCCCATTATGAGGTTTAAGATCAGGTACAACCCTTTCCTCTATAAAAAGGTCAGAAGTCGAGAAAACAGTTACTCGATTTTTACTTTGGACACTATACTGTCCTTTCATGGTCAGAAAAACTACAAAAATCTTTTTTGAATTTGGCTGAGCAATTGCGATTAGGTCTTCACTGACAATTGCATGGGTACTGTAGTATTTATATCCATCCCAATATCTGTCTTTCAATTTAACATGATTTAAATTTTCCCATGCGGTCAATAGTCTGATAAGTTTCAACCTTGCCGGCACCTCCCTGATACTTTTGTAATTAGGCATATCGCCAGTGCCACCAAAACGACCGTACCAGGAAAACCAAGCTCCATTTATAGCCGCTTTTGCAGCTAATAATCTATTGTCCCTCTCGTCGTATACGTTGGGAGTAGTGCTCATTACACGTTCTCTACTTATAAGGCCATTATCATAAATACGTATATCATCAATAAAGTCCAGTCCCTTGGCCTCCTGACACAATACATCTGGCATAATTTCTTTAACTCTGGGATGAGATATTATCGGCTTTAACCAATCCTCATAAATTCGATACGGCTCCATAATAAAACGCGCTCCGGGAAATGTCGACCTAGCTTTCGAAAACAACAACTCATAAAAGTAAAATCGACCCGATTCATAGTTTATGAAGCGGTTCTTAGCATCTGAACTATTCCCAAATATAACATCCGAATTTTTAAGCTGCTGCCCACTGTTTGAACGAGGCCCACTCCAAAAATCACCACTTAACTGGGGTACATCCCATGCAAATCCAGCAAAACGGAACTCAGGATTTTTAGATTGTATATCTTTGACCTCTTGCAAAATCCGTGTTACCGCCCAATTTACGACAGATTGCTTTTGGAAGTCAAGTTCGGCAGAGAAGCGGTTTGAGTCGAAGAACCATCCAGTTGCTAAGTTATTCGGGAACGGTTTGCGGCTAAATTTAATTCTGCAATAATTCTCGTAGAAATCCCTGTCCTCCTTGCTATAACGTCTGGTTTTATCTATAATCCTCTGATAAACTGTATACTCTGGACTCTCTATATAGAAATACAATCCCTTGGACAAGGGATTATCTTCCATACCTTTCTGATAAAATACATGTGTATATCCCATCTGCCTAGCATAGGCTAAGTTCTCTTCAATGCCACCTCGCCAACATACACCATAAAAATTACGGTAATCAACCACTCTTTGCTGAGCTAAAGCAAAGCGGATAGAGATAAGTAACAGGAAGCAAACCGCCGCATATTTAATCAGTGCATATCTCATTTAAGCGTTTTGAACACTTCGAAAGTTGATTTGGCAATTACCCGCCAATCGTATGGCCGCAAATCATAAGTTTTATCCTCAACCACACTGTTTTCTAGAATTTCAACCAATTTCTGAGCTAGTACAGTTTCATCTCCCACCGGATAGTAGTTTTCACTAGGCATATTAACTTGCAAGTTAGCTGGAATGTCAGATGCTAATATCTGCAGACCGTAGGCCATCGCCTCCAATAGCGAAATTGGTAGCCCTTCATAAAAAGACGGGAGAACAAACAACCTGCAATTTGAAAAAAGTTGCGCTAACTCTTCTCCTTTCCGAAAACCTACAAATACTACTCCGGCAACCTCCCCCTGCTTTTTTAACTCCTGAGAATAAGACGTCTCATGATCTGCATCACCCGCGATGACGAGTTTATATTTTCTTGAAAGGCCTGTCTTTTTGTAGGCTCGTATTAAATAATCAAAGCCCTTTTCAGGAACAAATCGACCCAATGTAAATATGTAACTGCGTTTCTCTAGATCGAACTTTTTTAGGATTTCATATCTTACCACGGGTTTTCCTGTGATCGAAACACCATTTGGTATAAGGATAGAATCTGCACGACCATACTTGTCTACTAAAGATTTTTTGATTTCTTCCGAGATGACAATCACTCTATTGGCAAACTTAACTCCTGCCCATTCCCCTAGCTTCAAAAATAGTTTAGCAGCCTTACTCCATTTTGCTCTTTCATAGTCAGGCCCATGATGAGTCATTACGACCTTCAGTCCAAATATTCTAGCAAGCGGTGCCATTAAATTAGGTCCGACGGCATGAATATGTAATACATCAGGTCTACAAATTGCTGCCCATAAAACAGCGAGGAAAGAATGAATTATCGCTTCAAACATCTTACTCCTTGGAGCATAAATTGATTTTAGTTTTACTCCCCGGTAAGTTCTTAGCTCTGTCTTCACTATGTAACTAGACCTTAGGATAACGGTGATTTCACAATTAAATTCCTCCGCTATAAGCGGATAAAGCTCTTCGCAATGCGTCTCAACACCTCCTAGAATATTGGGTATTCCCCTAGTCCCGGTTACAAATATTTTCATAATTAGTCTATTAACTTCTCGTACCTTTCTCGAAATTTTTCGATGGAATAATTTTCAAGTAGCAGAGCCTTGCTTTTTCTCCCCATCTCAATCCTAAGTTGTTCGTCTTCCAGCAACATTTTTATGTGGGACTCTATCTGCTTTACATCTTTAACACCAGCAATAAATCCATTCTGTCCGTGCTTGATCAACATATAGTTGTCCCCTACATCAGTTGCTACAATTGGTAAATTTGCATTCATCGCTTCCATAATAGAATTGCTTGTGCCTTCGAAGAGCGATGTTGATAAATAAACATCCGCCTGATCTAATAGCTCTGGTATATTATCCGGATTGATAGCTATTTTAACATGGTTCTCTAAATTGAGTTCCAGTACCCTTTGTCTAATCTCCGTCTCTAGCTCGCCATATCCTACGATTTGATAACAAAGGTTCAGGTTAGCTTTTCGAAGATTGTCGACGACTGTTAGCGCTGTAAAATAGTCCTTCTGTTCAACAAATCTTCCAACGCTTATTATATTTAGTATTTCAGGATTTGATTCTTTTTGCTGGTATTCTTTTATGTTCTCGAAGCAGTTTGGAATAACTGTAAGTTTATCCTTCACAAAACCTTGAGTAAGAAAGTATCTTTCGCCGGCGTAACAATTCAAAATGGCTCCCTTGGAGTAATGGTTGCATAAAAGCCGATCTATTAGTGCCTTGGTTGGCGGAAGGTAGGCGTTTCTGATGCCTGTGTATACATTCTTAACCCCGACGATTCTAGAGGCGACCACTGCATAGAAATTTGCTGCGGTCAGGTAACTAAATATATATTCGATTTTCTTATCTCGCAGGTACTTTGTGAAATTTATAAACCTTCTCAGCAAACTGCCTTTAAAAGTGACTACAGTTATCTTCGGGGTATCCGCCAAAAGCCTCATGTACTTTGCCTCTTGATATTTAGAATTCAAGATAATATAATGAACGTTGCAGGTTTCACAAAGTGCTTTTGCTAAAAGGACCGATTGTTTCTCAGCACCACCACTCGTGAGGTTTTTGACAAAAATTGAAACATTTTTCATTTTAAACACATTTGTAATCTAAGTAAGCACTACTACACCTGATGACCACTGTGATCGAGATGCTTTATGATCGTTGATATGTCGATGGGCTTTATCTCCTTTGCAGGTACTCCACCAATCATCATATTCTCATTATAAAAAGATTTTCCGACTGCCGCATTCGCCGCGATAGCGCAGTTATTCGGTATAGAGATTTTTCCGTAGATCTTCGCGCCTGGCCCAATATAAACATTGTCACCAATTATCGGTGCGTCTGGGAGTCCACCTGAAGCACCGATGTTAGTGCAGGCTTGGATTCGACAATTTCGACCTATTCTTGCTTGCGGATTGACGATTATTGTTCCAGCATGAACAATTGCTAAACCCGGGCCGAAAACATTTTCCGGAATTGAAACTCCTCCAATCTTGATTCCGTAATCTCTACAATTCCTTTTGAGAATATAATATATTAATTTATTAAAAAGACCCCTCTTACAATTTCCATAGTATTCAACCTTTCTTAATCTTCGTTGAAAACGCCACGTGTAGTGTGGCACAAAAATCTCCAGAATTCTTCGTTTAAATGACCATCGATCAATCCCTAATGCAACTTTATCTTGACTTAGGTAGTACTTATATTCCGCCCTGGACTTTATCATTTTTTAAGGCTATCAATTATAAACTTCTCTTTCGCTTTACCTTCTAATCCCTCAGGCATAATTATGTGATCGTTACGACTAATAACATCCCTCTCGTATTGTTGTATAGTCTTCAACAACTTGGCGGGAACCCCGCCGACCACTGAATCTGAAGACACACTTTTCGTAACGATGCTCCCTGCTGCAATAATTACATTATCTCCTATATCTACATTCGGCATAATCATTACACCTGAACCGATAAAAACGTTATCACCAATTGTTATTCTCCCATATTTATTTATACGCGGATATTTCTTCCGCAAAACCGATAGACCGCCATCATGGGTATGAAATGTAACATTTTGTGTTATGGTAACGTTGCTACCAATCGATATTAAATAAGGTTCTGAACCGAAATCGGGTGAACCAGTAAACCTGACGTTATCGCCTATCCGGACCCCAAGATATTTTGTGTAAATGACTCTTTTAACAGTAGAATTACCGAGCTTAGCAAAGAGTAGTATCAATTTATTCATATGTTAAAGTTGCTTTAAGAATTCAACGAACTTTTTCCCATTTTTATCGACATCAAAATGTTTCTTGACCACCATCAAACCGTTATCTCCCATCTCTAAAGCTTTTTCTTCATTTTCTACTAGATACTTCAAGCTTTCGAAAATACTTTCAACGTCTTCGGGAACAGCTATGCAGGCATTCTTTTTGTCCTCCAGGTATAAACACACATCACTTACGTTAGTTGCTATTACCGGGTTACCTGTCGCTAGATATTCCGACAGTTTAAACGGAAAACCAAAATTAGCGAAAACGGAGTTCGAGCGGGTCATAGTAAGAATGTCGCTTTCTCTTAGTACAGTATACAATTCATCATCATCTACATAACCTCTGTATTCAATATTTTTTTCGTTCTCAATAAGGCTCATTATCACATCCATATCCCGTTTTATACCCTTCCCTATAAGTATTAACCTAACATCACTACGATAAGAGACGAGCTGTTTAAACGCTTTCACTAAATAATCCACCCCGTCTTTCGGTGTAAATGTGCCCACGTAAAGTATTTTTACCGGGTTGGAGAAGGCCTCTTTTTTTACTGACCTTATTATTGGAGTAGAGTTGGGCAACAAACATATTGGCTGGTTGTAGCGCTCCCTATTCCACTTCTGAAGTGCAGTAGATATCACGAAAAAAGCATCAGCCTGTCTATAGCCCCACTTGGTAATTACATCATTTATAGTAGCATAGATTTTCGACTTCAATGAGATATTAACTCCTTTAGCTACATAACTAGTCTCCACCTGATCAAAAATAATCTTATACCCCAGGTGTTTACCATATAGCAGAAATGGCAGGTCGTCAATACCTAAACTGGTATGAAAAATTAAGACGTTCGTCGAATTTTCATCGTAACACTTTTTGAGAAACGCTGACACTTGTTTGTAATAGCTCACTTTTCCGGTTAACCCGTGATAAAAGACAGAAGAAAAATTGATAAACTCTGTAGCACCATAATATCCATGATCAGGATTATTAAATTTTTCCAAATCTTTTTTGCTTTGCCTTAGACAAACGACCCTACATTTGACAGCAGTAGCATTCAGGTAGTCGATAATATATTTCCGTCTTTTTACGCTAGCTATTCCGTTTGGAAAAGACAATCTACCGGTAAAAATCACATTTAAAGGTTTCATATGCTGTTTTTGTGCTCAAATAAATGAAATACTTTTAACTTACCTAAGTCTGCGAACTCAGAATCTATTCATATGTGCGATCCACAAGTCTGCAATTTTTGCTTTATCTAGATCTTCCCTGATCTTAGCAGCATTTTCTTGTAGCATCATTCTAAATTCTTGATTTTCAATGATTCGATTCATACTTGCCGTCATGTGTTCAACGCTCCCAGTCGGAATAATAATGCCATTGATATTATTTTTAATTAAGACATGAGCTCCTCCTGACGGAAAATCCGTAGAAATACAAGCCAACCCCATGGACATTGCCTCAATTAATGCATTTGGCATCCCCTCTAAGTATGAACTTAACACAAATATTTCAGCATCAGCTATGTGATCGACCACACGATCAACCCTTCCCTTCAGTTCTACTAGCTCACTCATTCCAAGTGAATTAATAAGGCTCTCAAGTACTGATCTTTGGGGGCCATCACCATAGATTTCTAAACTATAATGGTGTCTATTTTCCAACTGAGAAAACGCCCGTATTAAAAGATCAAAACCTTTCTCCTCTGAGAGACGGCCAACTCCAACAATCCTTTTCCTCCTATGCACACTGAAGTCGTCTAGCTCGTCCATGATAGGGTTGGAGATAACAACAGATTTAGATATGTGCTTTCTATATCGCATTCTTAGTTTGTCGGTCTGAAAAACGATAGCAGTAGCTAGACTTAACAATAAACGACTGAGATATCGGGTGAATAGACCAGAGCCTATTTGACGAGGGTCTACCCTCAAAGAGTACAAAGATTTTACTTGATGACTTTTCGCAGCGTGAAATAACAATACATCTGGAGAAAAACTAATGAGCCAGTCTGGTCGCTTTTCTTCAAAGAACTTCGAGAGACTATTATACCTCTTGAGATATTTGTGGACTTTATTAAGATTTTCCACAGGCTCAAAGATGGAGATATCAAATTCGAATGGCTGATTTCGCAAGTTCTGATTCCATGAGAAGCAAACAATTTCGTGCCCTCTTTTTTTAAATTCTGACATTAAAGTCCTCATTACACGCTCACCGCCTCCGTAAACGAGTCGATCTATTTGAAATGCTATCTTCATAATTCAGACTGTATTGAGTTTGTTTTTTATTCGAATATCCGGGCTCGTTATACATTAAAAAAGCAATTATCAATCCCCATATAGGAAAGAACTGCACGTACGGAAATTGCCTTGCCGTAATCCCAACAAATAGTATCACAAGTAAGGAGAGGAGTAACTGCCAATAGAGAAAGTTAGACTTCGCTTTGGATTTGATAAACGAGGAAATTACTGAATATATAAAAAAGAGATAAAGTATTGCGCCTATTAAGCCGCCTTCTGCCAGGTGAACCATGTACTCCGTATGAAGAGGATACTCCGACCGATTATAACCGCTATAATTCCATAACCCTATACCGTTGACTGGATGGTCAAGAAAGTTATCAAATCCTATAATGTAATATACTATACGCTCGCCTAGGAAGCCATCAAAAACGGTACCTGTTGCATAAGCGTCTTTTACCTGCATGCTCTCACCTTTACTAGCTTCAACAAAACGCTTTCCGGCATCTGTGTTGTCCAAAATATATTGTCCAACCGGGACAACAAGCATAGCAATAGCAACCAAGATTATAATTCCGTGAGATTTCGCTTTCGATTTTACAAATCGACCAATTGTATAAATTAGTATCGATAATGCGAAAATAGAAATCGAGTTACGTGATTGAGTCAATAGTATAACTCCTAATGGTAGTGCAGCCACACTTGCGTAAAAGAAAATCGATTTATTTCTATAGACACAAAAGATGGAAAGCAAGACCCCAGCAAAACCCGCGTATTGGCCAATAATATTAGGGTGAAGTGTAGCTGTTTGAATTCGCCCTTCATCATTCGCTATACCCGAGGTTCTAAAAACCAAAATTACAAGTGCGGTATAAACTAAATATGTGTAAAAGAGAACTGCAATTGTCTTGTTCATATTTGATCTTCCCATAAAAACTGTCAATCCCATAGCCAATACTGGAGTTAATACACATGTAAAAAGGACGTCCATATCGGTACCCGGCACATTTAAGAACACAGCATTTAAAAAATGATATGTCATTAATACGGCATATATCTTAAGCGGTCGCGAAAAAAACGCCTTTTTAAAAGAGAAGTCTCGTGAAAGATATAATAATGAAAACAAGCCTACGAACACAGGGACTTTTGTCCCGCCAGGAACATTAATCAACAAACTTAAAATTGGGAACAATAGCATTATCACTAACGTATTTGTAGCAATCTTAAAATGAAAGTGATTTCTCTTTGTCACCATACTAAGATATCTTTCGTATAACTCGAGCGGGATTGCCAGCTACGATAGAGTTGCTTTCTATATCTTTGACAATTACTGAGCCTGCACCAATTATTACGTTATCACCTATATTAACATGTCCGATAATAACCACATTCGCACCTACCTGCACGTTATTTCCAATTGTAGGTCTAAGGTCATTTCTCCCATCTGTCTTATTTCCTATAGTAGTACATTGCCGGCATGAAAAATCTCGTCCAATCCGCTCTGCATTGATGAATGTTGCGAATGGATGTGCCAGATAAATCCCTCCACCAATTTGGTTCGTATTAAGAAAGAAACTGTTAGAGCCAGGGGAAAGTAATCTCAGGAACCTCGATTTCCGTCCAATTCTAAGATAAAAGATTGTTCTATAGTACTTGTCATTCTTGAGAGTAACAAGTAACGCTTTATAAAGGGAAATATCTGTCCACCTTCGCTTCTTGATTACCATCTCTACGTCTGAAGTTATAAGATCTTTCACAGTTTTATTCGAAGAAATAAAAACAAGCAAATGGAAAATAAAGCGAATCAATCTAATATTTTCTAACATAATCTATCTGCGAATTCTACCTCTAATATTACTTAACAGATTCATTACGGATTCCTTTTCTCTTCTACTAAATACCAAGTTATAATAGAATAGAACGAATGTCAGTGCTGACAACCCGCCTATAACCAATGAAACGAAAATTCCCATACTCAAATACTGATTAAGGTTGATGAAGATAAAATATAATATTATGAAGAGGGATGAAGATATCATTACATACTTCGCGTACATTACAATATCCAGTCGGTATAATCTATACGTAAATAACGCCGTAATGACTAACGAGCATATTTCGGCGACAAATATTATATAAAAGATCGTATAATGAATAAATCCCAGTCGGAAAAAGACAGGTGATATGGCTAATGGTAAAAGAAGTATAATTGATGTAAAAATTTGATAATATTTGATATTCCTGTCGGCAAGAATAGCTCTAACCAATCCAGGGTATAGCTGCATGACAAGAAAAGCGCTTAAAGTCAACCGACAATAGATTACCGTATTTTCAGGCACGAGCCTAAGCCATAAAGAAAGAATTAATGGTAAATTAGTGAGAATAGGCAACGCTATCAATGCAGATAACCCAAAAGCTAGCTTGCATGAAAACACGGATAGATACAAAAATTTATCCATATCACCTTCACCCTTACTCTTCATAATCTGCGGTGTGATTGAGTTTGTTAGCATTTGTGAAAAATAAGAGAGAAGGCTGCGAACTTGATTTGCAATGCCCACCACAGCATTTATAGCGGTAGAAAAGAAAACATTCAGTATGATAGCAGTACCTTGAGTCCGGCCTATAACAGCAAAACTACTTAGTGAATTCCATCCAAGATAACCCGCCATCTCTCTAACTAAATCTTTGTTATCAGCGAACTTAGCACTTACAACGTTCTTAGCTTCACTATATTTAATTTTGCACCATACTACTTTTATCACCATATTTATGACGGTGGTAAACAACATCCAGGCCGAATAGAAAATGAGTGGATCAGATGCCTCTTTCAATAAAAAAACTAAGGACAGCTTTAATATGCTAGTAATAATCTCGACGATCGCAAAAAACCACAAATGTTCGTGCGCATTAAGCGCAGCATTGTAAGGAGTTGACATAATAGTAAACAACACCGATACCACCATAATTTGATAGACGACCTTTGCAGCTCCGACTTTATCTGCCGGTATATTAAGCATACCGTCAAAGAGTATCGCCGTAAGTACTTCAAGAAATAATAGGACGAAAACAGCGAATATCCAATGTAGCTTTAAACTTATTGAGAAGACTTTACGCAAAAGACTAATATCCTTTTTTCCGATAGAAATGGACATATATCTTTGTGTGGCAATCATTAATGTGCCACTAAAGAAGGCTAAAAGATTAATAATTCCGCCAATCAAGTTATAGATACCGAAATTGTCGATGCCTAATTCACGAAGCACAACACTTGTCAAAAATAAGCTGACTACGGTAGTTATTATGAGATTTATGTATAATGTCCCAGTGTTAATGAATACTCTTAATGAAGATTGCATGAAGTCTTTACTAGATAAGGAATATATTTATAGTATGCTTATATCTCCATCTTTCATAACAAGTTTCCGTGGCAAAAGATGTATGTCTGTCCTTACCACTTTAGCGGGATTACCGGCAACAATGGAATTTGCAGGAACGTCCTTAGTCACAACTGATGCCATCGCAACAATACTATTCTCACCTATAGTGACACCTTTAAGAATAATAGCATGGGCCCCTATCCAAGCATTTTCTCCTACTACTACGGGTGCGTTATCTGATATTTCCCACACACTTCTATAAAGGTATTTTGGCGATGGGTTAGAATAAATCAATTTTCTGTCTTCAGGATGAACAGGATGGTTGTTGTTATCGCTAATAGTAACGTTATATGAAATTGTGGCCCCCGTTTCAAAAGTGACACCGCTTACTGCGTGAACGATAGTATTGGACCCGATCGTCACATTATCCTTACAAATTATCTTGGCGTGATTTTGGGTTGTAAGTTTTCCATACATTTTTACGTGATTCCCAATCACGACATCACCTTTGTCCGAACCATAATACAGTCGAATATCAGAACTATCTGAAAAATATACACTGCCCTTCAACGTGCACTTAGACTTCAATTTTCTACGTTTTAGTTCAGCTAAAATTCTGTAAATATATTTTATCATTGATCCGACTTTTTACTAATGGCTATCTTGGCCATGAACGTGTATTTATAATTTGTAGTAATTCTTATACCAATCTGCAAACTTACTTATCCCTATTTGCAGTGGTGTGTCAGGACGGTAATTAAAGTTTTCAATTAATTCAGTGACGTCAGCCCATGTCGCATATACATCCCCCTGTTGCATATCTAGCATTTGCATTTCCGGCTTCATACCCATAGAATCACCGACTATTGTTATAAACTCCATGAGCTCTACCGGCGTATTGTTTCCTATATTATATATATTATATAAAGTATCCTCATCGCTTGGTGGAACTCCATTTAAATACTTTTCGACCATATTCTTTATACCGTTCACAATATCGTCGATGTATGTAAAGTCACGCTTCAGCTTGCCATGATTGAATACCTTTATCGCTTTTCCCTCTTTGATTGCGTCTGCAAATAAAAAGTAAGCCATATCAGGCCGGCCCCAAGGACCGTACACCGTGAAAAAACGAAGCCCAGTGGTTGGTATCTTATATAAATGACTATAGGTGTGAGCCATCAGCTCGTTCGACCTTTTTGTAGCTGCATACAATGAAACCGGTTGGTCTACTCTATCCTGCACAGAAAAAGGCATTGTCTTGTTAAGTCCATAAACACTGGATGAACTGGCATATAGCAAATGTTTAACCTTAAAACGCCTAGATACTTCCAATATGTTTAGAAAACCGACAACGTTTGACTGAACATACGCGTCTGGGTTTTCAATTGAATATCTTACACCCGCCTGCGCAGCAAGATTAATAATGACATCAACGTTTTCACTAGCACATAGTTCCATCAACTCAGACTTATCCTCCAAATTCATTCTCACGAACCGATAATTCTTGTGCACAGAGCTCTGAACTATCTGGAACCAATTAATTTCACTTTGGTCGATGCCACTTTGCGCGAGACGAGCGAATTTCAGATTAACGTCATAGTAATCATTTATGTTATCCAAGCCAACTATCTCATAACCTTCCTTAAGAAGTGATTCTGCTAAATGGAACCCGACAAAACCAGCAGTTCCCGTGATAAGTATCTTATATGCCATTCGAATAGAATTTTATTTTCTTATTAAACGTTTCCAAATTGGTGTCTTTTTGGATTCGTTGGAACCGTAGTTACCATAACCGTATCCATAACCGTAGCCATAACCATAGCCATAACCATAGCCATAACCATAGCCCTCAGAAACTTGAATATCATTAACAACAACTCCGATAGACTTTATTTTTCTATTTTTCCTCAAATCCTCCACAATATTTAACTGAGCTTTGTATGTATAATTTTGCCGTACTAAGTATAAACAGGTATCAGCATGAGGTGCTATCAGCTGCGCATCGGTTACTACCCCAATAGGCGGAGCGTCAACTATAATGTAATCGAAATCTTTTTTTAACTCCTCTATTAATTCGCCGGTCCTGCCATTAAGCAGCAACTCTGCAGGATTTGGCGGTATGGGACCCGAAGGGACTATGAAAAGACTTTTGTGAAGCTTTAGAGGTTGAATAATATCCTTCGAAGTTAAGGAAGAGTCAATAATAAAATTGGTAAAACCCTTAGTATTTGGGATATTGACCTTTGCGGAAAGCCCGGGTTTCCTAAGATCAAGTTCCATCAAAATAACTCTTTTGTTGGATAGAGCAAGGATATTACCAAGGTTTATCGCGACGAAAGATTTCCCCTCCCCTGACATGCTGGACGTCAATAAGATGACCTTTTCATCAACAGTGTTCGTCATAAAAGACAAATTCGTTCTTAATGCTCTGAATTGTTCAGCAACTGCGGAACGAGAACTGTTAGAAACAACTAAGTTGTCATTTTCCTGATTATGACTAATCTCCCCGACTATAGGCGTGCTAGTGCCCTTAATGATGTCATCTTTAGTCTGAATCTTATTGTTTAAAACTTCTAGTATATATATTAACCCGACGGGAACCGCTAAACCGACAATAAATCCCAGCATCAGCACCATACTTTTTTTAGGGCTGATTGGTTTAAATTCAGACTTAGGCGGGTCAATCGTCTTAGAATTTGCAATATTGGAAGTCTTAGAAATAGCAGTCTCCTCAGACTTTTGCATCAAAAAGATATATAACTCTTGCTTTATCTGCTGCTGCCTTGCTAAGTTTAAGTACTGCCGCTCGATCTGAGGGACATCCTTTACCTGTGCTTCGGCCTTCCTCATCTGTGCCGAGATCTTATTTCTGGTGATCTCGAAACCTCTTAATGTGTTAGAGAGATTGGATTGGATATCTGCCCTGGCATTAGCGATCTCCTTATCAATTAATACAATGCTAGGGTTAGACTCTGTGACACCAATTAACTGCCTGGCACGTTCCATAGTCAGTTCGTTGTAACGCTCCACGGCTCCACTAAAAACCATATCAGTTGGAATTACCGAACTAGGTAACACCCGCTTATTTGTATTCTCGTCCTTAAGATAATCCTGCAAGCTTTTTAGGATACTAATCTGTGTCTCTACCTTTGATAATTCATCCAAATATTGGCTAGTGGTCTGTACCAAAAGTTTTGACTGTTCAGTCATATCAGCAAGATTGTTCGATTGCTTGAAACCTTGAATATTTCCCTCTAAGTCGCCCAACTCTCTTCCGATAAACCCTAAACGGCTTTGGATAAATTTAACGGTACTGTCTGCAACCTCATTTTTATCTTTGACATTAGCTTCGACGTACTTTTCAATAAGCTTATTCATTATATCCTCACCTTTTCTGGGGATAGCATGATTAAGAGAAAGATCAATGACTGTTACGAGTTTATTTGTAACCTCTACCTTCAGATTCTCTTTTAGCTCAGCGACCTTAGAATCAACAGATTTCACATTTATCATAAAGTCGTCCTCGTGCAATGGGATACTGTCGTTTTTAGAAATCTGGACGACGCCGACACCAGGGATTTTAAAGGGAGAACCCAACTCTACAGTTGTATCTAACTCATCAGTAACAACAGACAAGGTTTTACCTTTCGAGATTTTAAGATCAACATCTGTACTTCGTATAGTATCTTGCTCTTTGAGAATATTTAATATGAGCGGGGACTTATAAAGTTGCACGTTTTTCAAAGGAGTTTTGGAGTAATAGGTTACATTTAATTTCATATCCTCAACAACCTGCTCCAATAAAAACCTAGTTTTGAGAACTTCAGCTTCGTTATCTACTGTACTTTTAGATCCGAGAAGCCCTCCTAAGTCACCCAGTAAGTCACCCCCACCAAGCATTCCTGCACCTTTTTTTTCATCGTTAACCAATATCCGTGCGGATATTGTATATGTTGGTGTTTTATATTTATAATAAAAATATGCCAAGGACAAGGAAATGGTAAGCGACAATAAAATCCAAAGCCAGTTGGCAATGAGTTTACCGAATAGCTTCTTGAAATCTATCCCCGAATCTTCCTGCGTATTATCTTCTGAAAAAGTATCCATTTTATTATAATCTTGTTAATAAAACTATTAATACAGATAGCGCTGTACCAATTATAGCGAATGTTTGCGTCCGAGCTTGGTTCAATGAGGCTGCCTTACCCTTATTAGGTTCGACATACAACACATCATTTTGCTTTAAATAGAAGTATGGACTGTTGAAAATTTCTTTAGAATTCAGATTTAGCCGCGCAAACTCTTTTTTCCCATTATTGTCTCTTATCAGAGTGACATTTTCTCTTTTACCGAAGATGGTTAAGTCTCCGGCTAGCCCTAACGCATCAAGCACTGTAACTTTTTCATTCGGGATGACATAGGAAGCTGGCCTCGCTACCTCTCCAAGTATTGTTACCTTGAAATTTGCGAATCTTACTTGAACATTTGGATTTTGATATACCTTGGAGGCACTCTCCTTAATAAGATCTCTTGCTTCGTAGGTAGTAAACCCGGCTACTTTAATCTTCCCGACCACTGAGAGATCTATTTCCCCGTTCTTATCAACCAGAAAACCAGCAGTGGGGGGGGTTGCACCAAGTGTGGATACAGGTCCGGTATTAGTGCTAATAGCCTGACTTGCGGCTTGATTGACTACCATATTCGTATTAGGATCTATGGTGAAGATTGAAATTGACAAAATATCATCTGTCTGAATAACAGGCTCGGTAAACTTGGCGGTATTTGCTAGTTCTGACTGCGCTTCTGTACTGATATCCTGGAAATAAGGGACGTTCTTAGTACTCGTACAAGAGCCTAGAAACAAAACTGAGAGGATTAATAAGGAGCTAATGTTTTTTCGATGTCTAATTAAAATCATAGGTTGTGATGAAGGTTAATTCTCATTTTTAAGTAAAAAAGAGTTGCAAATTTAGCTTTTTTCTTGCTTAATCGGGCATCACTATTTTTGGGTATTACGTTCACGAAAACACTTCCTTATTTTTAAAAGGGTACTCCCCTAGTTTTTCGTATAAATAACCGCTTTTAACGGCATCTGTTAGGGCCTGCAAATGTTTATCGTGGTGCAGGTCTGTTCCGGTCAGGTCATAGTACCTGCGTTCGAGCAGATAATCGGCAGCGCGTTTCACTTCTTTGCCATAGTATCCTGTCGGAGAAAGAAGGTTCATTTGAAGCATTACGCCCATGTCTTTATAGCGTTCCAGCTTGGTTAAGCTTTTGTGATAAAACACATAGCGCTCCGGGTGGGCCAGAATAATGTTATAGCCTTTAATCTGCAGGTCGAAAATTGTCTTTTCTATATTAGGGCTTTCATTCAGGTACGACATTTCTATCAACAGGTACTTCTCTGGCAGGCACATCAGGTCGTCGCTGATCTCAAAGTTTTCATCAATCATGTACTCAGCCGCCGCACCAAGCTCTACATTGATTTTAGCTTTGGTGAGGGCTTCCCTGGTTTGGGCCAGTGCCGGGTTAATGGTATCGCAGGTGTTTGGGTACAATTCTTTAAAAATATGCGGCGTGCAAAGGAATTTACGGAAACCGAGCTCATTTAGTTGCTTAATCAAGGCTACAGATTGCGTAACATCGGGTGATCCGTCGTCAATTCCGGGTAATAAATGCGAATGAACATCAATTCCGAGCCATTCTATATTATCTACACGTGTTTTTTTCTTAAAAAATGAAAACATTCCCTTGATTTTGACTGAAAACTTTAAAAATGGACCTGATTTTTCACTGCAATACTAAATAATACTTAAGGATTCGAACAAATATAAGGAAATGTTATACAACTATTCATATTAATTTTTCATAAATATTCTGTGTATTTAGCGCTAAAACGCTATAAATGAACAAAATATTACTTCAGATAGTGTAAAACGTACACTTTAGGCATTCGGAATGGCAGTTTTGTTGACATCAATGTCAGTTTTGTTAACCTGAGAGGGGGTACATTTGTCACAATCCTTCCCTATTACACCACACACAACAAACCAATCATAACTAAAGTATTGAACAATGGAAGGCAAAAGGGTAGATATTTCGAAAAGCTATGAAACAGAAGACAGAAAGACTTGTATGTACTGCAAATCAACACAGCTGGAAAGAATTCCAAGGCCCAAGGCTGTAAAGATATTTTTAGGCTGGCTTCCGCTGAAGCGTTATATCTGCTACAACTGTGTAAGCAAACAGTATCGTTTTAGCTAATTAAAAAAACAGATTATTTACATCATAGCCGAAGTGTTCGGCAAAGACTTTACGGAAATAGGACGGGGTTTTGAAACCAGCGGCAAAGGCCACCTCAGCAATGGTGCGGCACTTGCCGCTTTCTATAGCTTCCCTGGCTACTTTTAAGCGTATTCCCCTGATGTAATTATTGGGTGTAGCCTGCAGCAGATCGTCAAGCCGTCGGTATAGTTGCCGCTCGCTCATAGCCATTGCATCACTTATCGTACTCACCTTAATATTGGTGTTTTTAATGGCCGATGCGACTTTAGCCTCCAGTTCTTGCAGCCACAGCTTGTCTGCTTCAGAAAGCCCTACACCTGCCAGACCAATGGGGTCAGCGTTAAACTGTTTCTCTATCGACTTTAGTCTGCGGTAAGAATCGAGTTTCTTTTCTGTAATATTCTTGGCAACGGCAAATACCAGTTGTTTTTCCGGCATCGCTACGGAAGTCCAGGTAAGCCACACGGTATTCCCGCTTTTGGTGATGTAACGGTTTTCATAATTGTGTAGCGGCTCACCCCCAAGCAGTTTCTCACGCCTTTTCGCAGTCAGTTCCCTATCGTCCGGGTGCATAAACGAACTTATTGGCTTAGCAAAAAGCTCCTCCCGCGTGTAGCCAAGTGTACGGCACACCGCGTCGTTAACCTTTCTGAAATATCCGTCGAAACCTGCTACGCAAATCCAATCCAAAGAAATATTCACGAAAGCTTCCAGATCAAAGTCGTCTTTGCCCTCGGAGACCTCCCGTTCATTAAAATCCATAAAACTTACCCTATGCCGCAAAAATAGCATTTTACACAACTTATAGGTGTGTAACCTCGTTTTTCTGGCTATCTACCAGAAATATCCGCTTCGGCTGATTCGGCCTTAATCCGGCCCTGGTCCACCATTTGTTCGCAAAAGGTACCCTGTTTTGCGAAGAAACCCCCAATCAGTCCCGAACAAATCCCGAACGACGTAAGGTTGAGTCGGGTTTGTGTCTAGTCCTTGTCTAGTCCTTGTCTAGTCCTGGAATAGCTTTCACGTATTCTGCAATACCTGTTCAATTCCTTGATTATCACCTCAAAATATTTCTTAACTAGCTGTAAATAAATTTCTTATATCATTACCACCGTACTATAATTCCTGATTAAGTTTGCCGCTGAACATTTAGTTGATGCAACAAAACCAGGAACTGATACAGGCCGATGTAGTGAATGAAAAGATTCCCCGAAAAGATGACCTGCTTTGGAAGGGACTTTTGGAAGATATATTTGACGATTTTTTGCTTTTCTTTTTTCCTCAGGCAACGGAAATGTTTGATTTTTCGAAAGGATTTGTGTTCTTAAATCAGGAATTAGAGCAATTGTTTCCTCCTGATAAAGATCTATATGCGCCGAAGGTAGTGGACAAACTCGTCAAGGTGTTCCGTAAAAACGGCCAGGAAGAGTGGGTGCTGATCCATATCGAGTTTCAGTCAGCCTACAGAAAAGACTTCGCCAAGCGCATGTTTACCTACTTTTACCGGATCTTTGACAGGTATCAGAAACCCGTAACCGCCTTTGCAATACTGACGGATGGTGTCACCCGCATCAGGGACAACTGCTTTAAACTGTCTTGCCTGGGTACGGAGATGACTTATCGATACAACACCTATCAGATATCCCTTCAGGATGAGGCTAAACTGGCGGCAAGCGACAACCCTTTTGCCTTGGCGGTGCTTACGGCTAAAGCAGCGCTATCAAGAAAAGGAACCAGTGTGAATGATCTCGACGGCTTTCTGCTGGATATCAAACTAAAATTGGCCAAAGATCTGTTAACCAAAAAAATAGGCAAAACAAAGATCAGGGTACTGTTAAACTTTCTGCGCTACTACGTACGTTTTTCAAACCCGGAAAATTACCGTAAATTTGAACAAGAGTTTGATAAGATAACTGAAAGGAGTAAAACCATGGGCTTAGAAGAACTATTATTGGACAGGGCTGAGAAACAGGGCATCGCAAAGGGTGAAGCTAGAGGCGCTGAAAAAGAAAAGGCAGAGATTGCAAAGCACTTGAAAAACAAAGGCATCGAGGTCAAGATCATTTCGGAAGCTACTGGTCTTTCAGTTGACGAAATCGAAAAACTGTAATTCCACGAAATCCAAGCGGCTCGATCTTAATCTATTCAAATACCCGTAAACAGGTATGTGTTGTTTCGGCATAAAGTGCTTACTTTTAGCGCAATACCGAACAAACAAACTGTATGAAACGTCTTATTTTCCTCTCCCTGGTCATGTTGGCATTGCCTGCCCTTGCCCAGAAAAACCTGCCTGTATCAGGAAATGCTGCAACGCTAATTGATCTTTTAAAAAAGAACTATAATTCCCTGGATCCGGAAACCCGGCAGGAAGAAATTGCGCGCGACCGGGCTTTGGTGATATCCATATTCAAATCTTATTTAACGGATGATCAGAGAGATTCAACTATGGATGCCACTCTGGCTGCGGAATATAAAAAGGCTAAAGACAGCGCTATGCGAAGGCAGCAATCGGTGACGGGTCTAAAGAAGCAACTAACTTCCTATATGGCTGCAAACGAATTAAAAGTCGAAGTAGACGGTGAAACTCAGCCCAGACCGGTCAGCAAGCTTTCTGAGGATATTGACAGTGGATTAGCGAAATATTATGAATTTCAAAATGCAGCCGATTCCATAGAAATGAGACGTCTTAAACGCAATTACCAGGGTACAAACGTTTTTATCAGCAACAACATCGAAAAGTTCATCAAAAAATATAACAATGTTGTTGACGGACTGCCGGATCCTTACGCGGCGGCCAATTTTAACTCTTCCCTGCAAAAGAGCATCCCTTTTCTGGGCGGAAGCATGGGCTTCGAGACTTACATTGACGGACTGGCGCGTTTTATGGCGCAACGGATTAAAGATGAATTAACCACTTACGCTATTGAAAACATTAAGACCTGGCTGGAAAATCCTGCGGCCAACGATCCGCTGGCGGAATTCAAGGTGATCCTCCCGGGAACCACAATGTTTATTAAAAGCTTTAGCGCCGACCGGCTGACGAGCTTTCCGAATGAGGTTAAACAACATATCGAGAATGATCTGAACAACATTTTGACTAATGCCGCTGAGCTAAAATATACGCCCCGGACAAGGAGATTGTTAGCTGAACACCCCAACCTGGAATTTGCTTTCGACGCGCTGAGGATTGTTCCGGAACTGGCGAGCATCAAATATCCGATTGATTATTTTAAGCTGCTGGAGAACAGTGAAACTTTAAAAAAATGGAAAGGAAGTGGTATATATTGGCAGCACAATCTGATCAACGCTATTGAGCTGTCGAACATGATTGCTTATAGCATGATTGTAATCGATAACGAAGAACCGAAGTTTGCCGGCACCAGTTTTCTGGAAAATTATGCAGGTGAAAGGGCTTTCTTCGAATTATATACCGGATTTTTGTATCAGCAGGACAAAAAGTACTATCAGATCTCCTTTAAAACAGCAGCTAACGCGCAGCCTGCATTCTCATTCGGGACCGTTCTGGGTAAGGTTACCACAAGTAAAGTCCCCGCTTACGTCGATAAATATCGCGACAATATCCAATCGATGATGTCGGCGATCGCGACTAAAGGAGAAAAAGTGTATACAACCGCGCTCGAGATCAGGCAGTCTAAAAAGACGGGAAGAAAAATTGGTGCAGATACGGTCTATAACTTTGTAAACAGCGTGATCGACATGTCTGACGAAGTGCTCACATCTGGCAACAATTTAGCCATGAACCTGATGGCCGACTCCCTGAAAATCAACACAGCTTCTTTATCGCCATTAAAAGATATCATGCCCTATCTAAGCATGGCAAGATCTGCAAACGACATTATTTACGATCTGCAAAAGAAGCGTTATGCTACCGCGCTGACCAAATCATTGCAGGCAGCCTCAGAATTTGCACCTTCTAAAGACATTTCAACCATTTCTGCAGCATTGACGCGATTAACGCTGATTAAACCGAATGAGAATATCCGGCAATGGCACACACTCGCTCAAACGTTGATCAATAACCGGTATAACACGGTTGAGGATTTGAAAGCTAAGATAAAAGAGGGAGCGCTTGTGCTTGCACAGGAAGTACGGGATATGAATTACTTTTATCTGGTAAATTATAAAGGTGATCCCGACTTAGCATTGAACGCTACCCGGTTACGTGTGCTGAGAGAGATGCTGCTCAAAATTGAAACACTTGATATCTCCGGGATCAACGAGGCGAAAAGCTTTCTGAAAAACCCTGTCTTCCAGAAGTTGCTCGTGTCTTATTATGCAGATATAGCGGTCGACAAAGCGGCGGAAGAACTGGGTAACAGGATCGTTGGCTTTACCATCAGTGGTGTTCAAGTGTTCGACAAGGCTGATGCTGCAAGGCTTACAAAGCTGATTGACGACTACAGTTTAGCCTTGTACGATAACTTTGTTATGGAAGCGAATAAAGAAGAACGCACCGCTGCTGCCCTTGCGCGCAGGCAGGAATTGCTTCAATTTGTTTCCGACATAATGCAAAAAACCGGGGAGCGGACCGACCTAGGCATTCATCCGAGGGCGATCTCGATGATCAACTTTGTGAATGGCATGGCCACGGCTAAGGATGCGGAGGGGGTACAGAAAGCCATTGAAGCCTTCGCATTGCCGGCGGGCAGCTATTCCATTAAACGAAAATCGAGGTTTAATATGTCGCTCGGCGCCTACCCCGGTGTGCTACCCGCACTCGAGATTACCTGGAAAAACAAGGTAGCCTATGGTGCGCCTTCCGTAGGATTTACGGCACCGGTGGGTTTAAGTTTTACCTGGGGACGGGAGAAAACAGAAAGCACGAATGGTTTCTTTTTGCCTGTTATAGATATTGGGGCATTAACGCGGTTTAGGCTCGACAACAATAACGACACTCAAACGCTACCTGAATTTAAGTTTGGCAACATCTTCTCACCGGGCATATATTATGTTCGAGGCTTCCGGAAAAGCCCTCTTACCTTTTATCTGGGCGGCCAGTACGGCCCTGATATGAGGGAGGTTTCGAGAAACGCAGATAATACCGAGGTTTCCCAAAGCTATCAGTCGGTAAGGCTTGGCGTCGGACTCGTGCTGGACATTCCCCTGCTCAACCTGAGTACAAAATCTCGGCTGTAAAAGATGAAGCGGGTTTGTTTCTTGCACACGGTTTTGCTAACTGGGGTTCTGCTGCTTGGCTCGTGTATGGTACGTACAGCGGGAAGATTGCCGGAACGCGCCAGGCGTCCTGCCAGCTTAGACACAGTACACATAGCATTCGAGGCCTTTCCGCAGTTGAAGGATCTGTATCAGGAAAGAATAAGCGAAACTGTCAGTGAAATGGTCAGCGACAACATCAGTCACGAAATGGCTGAATTGAAAACGGCCGCCATGGAGACGCAGCAAAATCAGGTCAGCCAGCAGCTGGTCAGGCAGACGAGTCAGGCACACCGGCAACAGCAAATGCGGCAACAGCAAATGCGGCAACGGCAACAACTTCGTAGGATACAACGTGCGGCTGAAAGCGCGGCAAAATCGCTGACTATTTCGAAAAGCGAGCTGGAGCTGAAAAAGCCCCTTTTAAGTGGCCCCTCGCAGTTTGACAGCCGTGTGGAGCCTCATGTGCTCGATTTGAAAACCCCCTGGCAAAAAAAGATCGGCGACAACGCCAGTTCTGTGGGCATTGTGGTAGAAAAGGATAAGCTACATGCGGTTACCGATTCGACCTTTCAACTGGACATCGGCATTACGCTCGGCACCAGATACAAATTATGTCCCGGTGAACCATTTGCTGAGCAACCGGTGGCTGGCGTTGGCACTGCATTTATTGTTGCTGAGAACAAGATGGCGACTGCCGCACATGTTTTCTCAGAGCCTGTGGAGAATTATGTAGTGGTTTTCGGATTCGTTATGCAATCAGCAAAGGGCAAATACAATGCGCTAATTTCAAACCGGAACATTTATCACCCCATTAAGGTTGTGCATAAAGATACGGACGTAGACCTGACGGTATTCGAGGTGAGGGAGAGAATCAGCAGGCAGCCGCTCCAACTGGCGCTAAAAAGTGATCCGGCCTTGAAGACGGAAATTTATATGGTTGGCCACCCCTCAGGAATACCTCAAAAAATTGCGCTCAACGCAGACGTGCAGGAAAACAAGCATCCGCAGTACTTCTATTCCTCCCTTGATGCCTTCCAAGGCAACTCCGGTTCACCGGTATTTGATATGAAAACCCATCAGGTTATAGGCGTACTGGTGTCGGGAGAAGTCGACTATATCTGGAACGGCAGTTGCAACAAGCTGTCCCTTTGCCAATTCCCCTACTGTAAAGGTGAGAAGGTGATCAAAATCAGCACGCTAGAAAATGTGCTTTGATTTCGATCGTTGAGCTCTTGTTCAATTTCTTGGCTATCGCCTCAAAATTTTTTATAACTACCTGTAAATTAATTTATTGCGATATTACCAGTCAATAGTGTTTCCTGATTAAGTTTGCCGCTGAACATTTAGTTGATGCAACAAGACGAGGAACTGATACCGGCTGAGGTAAGGGAAAGAGGTCCCCGAAAAGATGACCTGCTTTGGAAGGGACTTTTGGAAGATATATTTGACGACTTTTTGCTATTCTTTTTTCCGGAGGCATCGGAGATCTTTGATTTTTCTAAAGGTTTCGTGTTCCTGAACCAGGAGTTGGAGCAATTGTTTCCTCCTGATAAAGATCTGTATGCGCCGAAGGTAGTGGACAAACTCGTCAAGGTGTTCCGTAAAAACGGCCAGGAAGAGTGGGTGCTGATCCATATCGAGTTTCAGTCAGCCTACAGAAAAGACTTCGCCAAGCGCATGTTTACCTACTTTTACCGGATCTTTGACAGGTATCAGAAACCCGTAACCGCCTTTGCAATACTGACGGATGGTGTCACCCGCATCAGGGACAACTGCTTTAAACTGTCTTGCCTGGGTACGGAGATGACTTATCGATACAACACCTATCAGATATCCCTTCAGGATGAGGCTAAACTGGCGGCAAGCGACAACCCTTTTGCCTTGGCGGTGCTTACGGCTAAAGCAGCGCTATCAAGAAAAGGAACCAGTGTGAATGATCTCGACGGCTTTCTGCTGGATATCAAACTAAAATTGGCCAAAGATCTGTTAACCAAAAAAATAGGCAAAACAAAGATCAGGGTACTGTTAAACTTTCTGCGCTACTACGTACGTTTTTCAAACCCGGAAAATTACCGTAAATTTGAACAAGAGTTTGATAAGATAACTGAAAGGAGTAAAACCATGGGCTTAGAAGAACTATTATTGGACAGGGCTGAGAAACAGGGCATCGCAAAGGGTGAAGCTAGAGGCGCTGAAAAGGAGCGTGCAAAGGCTCAAGAGGAACGTGCGAAGATCGAAGCGAAGGCTGCTCAGGAAAAACGCGACATTGCAAAGAACTTTAAAAGCAAAGGCATCGACATCCGGATCATTTCGGAAGCTACTGGTCTTTCTGTTGAAGAAATCGAAAAGCTTTAACCTTTACACTCACCTCCCCTTTTCCATAAGCGCCAGCACCGAGGCTTCCTGAAAGTACCTTACGTGACCGCGTTTAACGGAAACGAGCTTACCTTGTTTAATGTAGTTGAAAAGTGTGCGGTCCGTTACCCGGAGCATCCGTTGGACGGTATCTGAGTCGAGCCAAACGTCTTTGTTGCGCGCAAGCAGCGCCTCTTGCCTTTCCTGCCGCAATTCTTCAAAGTGTGTTTCGAGCAGCTGAATAATTTTTTCGAGCAAGTGTTTCATGGCTAACGAATCCTGTGGTGTAAAATCTGTCGTAGGTTTATGGCGGCCTGGTAACATTCTTCCTCAATGTACTGACTGAAATCGAGCCGCATATGGTGTACATGCTGCTGGAGCAGTTGCTTTTCCGGAAAGTAGGGTACCTGCACGCCTTTGCGCTCCAGCATGTCGAGCATCAACTTGAGGTTAACCTGCGGCAGGAAGCGGATCCAGACGCTCGTGCCATGATCGGGCAGTTTGTATCGTATAAATTCGTGCAACTGGGTTTTAAGTATCTCGTGCATGTTCATCAGGTCGCGCTGCTTTTGCTGCCGGGTTTGCCGCACCAGTTTTTGAAGTTCACCACTCCTCAGCATATATTCTATGGAAACCTCCATCACATGGTCGCGGTACTCATGCGGACTGCCCGGCATGTTTTTCAGCATGGCAATGATCTCGGCCGGAGCAACGATGGTACGGAGGTTTTGCAGATATGGATGCAATCTGCTCAGCGCGCCGCAGTACACCACCTGCCCGTCGTTTTCGTAGTTTATCAGCGATCGGAAGGGCTCGGCTTTGTACCAGAACTCATGATCGTCGTCATCTTCGATGAGGTAAAACCTGTGTTTTCGCGAAAGGGCTATGAGGGCCAGACAAGTGGCTTCGTCGACAGTATGTGCTTTAAGGAAGCTGCAGCCCGGCCTGATATACATGGCTTTGATGGGCTGTTTGTTGAGCAGCGCGTCGAGCTGGCTCAGTGCATCGTATCGGGTAATATCGAACTCTATAATGGTATGCCCACTCTGCTGCATCATGTACTCGGTAAACTGACAGCCTAGCACGGTATTGATGATGGTGCTTTGCGGAGGCAGGAGCAGTTGCAGCAGCCGGGCTACGGCGGCGCCCTTACCGCGGATGAGTTGCAGGTTTTGCAGCCCGATGGAAAATCCGCGTTGATTAAGATAGCCACATACCGGGTTTGCAAGGGGCTCTGCACGGTCGGCCCGCAGCAGTTCTATCTGCGCAGCGTTGATGCGGGAGCGGATATGCGAGCGACTGTGTTTATCGATGAGCTTATAGGACAAATAGGTTTCGTTGAGCTGCTGGGGCCCGATCATCACATAGTCGCGCTTGTTTTGCGGCGCAGGCACAGCAAGCACTTCCTGCCGGGGCCGCATATTGGCCGGCACCCGATCGGGCACCCCGCTTTGGCTTCCCCTGGGTATGGGCGGGTGTTCCGCCACGAGGGTTTTGCCGCCGCGGCCTATGTGCAGCCAGCCGCAGGCACTGAGGCTTTGGTACACCTTGGATACCGTGTTGCGGTGTATGCCGTTGATGTGGGCCAGTTTTTGGCATGAGGGGAGTGATTCGCCTGGTTGCAGGATGCCCCTGGTGATCCGGGTAACAATAAGGTCTTCAATTTGCTGAGCGTACCGGTTCTTCATGAGCGTGGGTACGATCCATCTGTGGTGTTCATTCTCGTTCATAGAGCGGGTTTGTTGATGTTTGGTTAACGAATTTAGCTTGTTGCGGTTTTCCGGCAGGAAAGGCATTACTTACACAGTGTTTTTTACGTTTGCTTTTGCCTGGAACGACCGCTTTGAAACATATTAACTGCAAAAAAATGGATAGGATTTCACAAAAAATTGAATGAAATTATATTCTTCTCCTTGTTAATCTGAATGTTACAAACCTTCACAGACTAAAAAAGCAAAACCGTCACAACTACGTGTTCCTTACACGGCTTAGCTTTGGTTTAGAGAGGCGTTGCTGCCCGGATACTACCCGGATACTGCCCGGTTGCTACCCGGATGTTGTACGGACTGGAGCGGGTAGCAACCTGTAAATATTGGTTTAATATTCGAATTAGAAACTATGGCTAGATTAACTCAGGGAGTTTTCGGCGGCGCCACAGGGGTGGCGGGCGATTATGAGTGTTACATCAGGAACGGGATTCCGTATTTGCGCGCTAAGCGACGGAAAACGAAGAAGCCGGCTACTGAACCGGTTAGGGCGACACGCGGTGCAATGTCGGTGGTAAACCGGTTTGTAGACACGATGACGGATTTTGTAAGGGTGGGCTTCGAGCTCACGGCCCGGGGAGAGCCGTTTTCGGCCAACAATGCGGCGAAGTCGTACCAGTTGCTGCATGCGGTAACGGGCGTTTATCCGGACTTAAGGATAGATTACCCGAAGGTGCGGCTTACCCAGGGTTCGCTGCCTATGCCGTCTGGACTTGGGGCCGAACGTACGCTGCAGGGTGTGGCGTTTTATTGGTGGCCCGACCCGAACGCAGAGAATGTACTAAAGCGTTCGCAAACGATGCTGCTGGTGTACTGCCAGGCGCTGAACCGTTCGGCCTTCCAGATTGGTGGTGCGCCGAGGTATAAAAGTGCCGACTTGCTGGAGATCCCGCGCGAGTTTAGCGGGCATGCGCTGCAGGTGTACATCGGCTTTGTGAGCGACAACCGGCAGCAGATCTCGAACAGTGTTTGGCTGGGTGAATTGGCGCCCTGAACTGCCCTGAAATTTTCCGGAACTCCGGAAAATCACCGGAAAAGTTCGGCAAATTACTGTGAGCCAGTAGGTTTTGTTTGAAAGCTGCTATATGTTTGTCGTGTTGACTTGCAAGGACAACGTGAATAAACAAATTTTTTAAACTTTAAAAACCTACTAAAATGGGAAAATTATCAAGAGGATTCCTGGGTGGATTCCAGGGACAATTAGGAACGGCATATGGCTGCTTCTGGAGATTAATGGATCTGATTAAGGCGATGCCGCGCAAATCGAACCGGCCGCCAACGGTGAAGCAGATCGAAGTGCAATTGAAAATGAAATTGGTTTCGGGCTTCCTGAGCTGGGCGAAAACGATTATCAAACCGGGTTTCGACCTGGTGCGCAAGCCTAACCAAAGCGCAATGAACGCTTGCGTGGCCTACAATCTGGAGGTCGCAGTTGCGGGGGTTTCTCCGAACTACACGATCGACTTTGCGCAGATCCGCTTTAGCGAGGGCAAGCTTGGTCAGCTGAGCGCCGTGCAGGTGGCGGCCGACAATGAGGCGGAGCTGAACTTTAGCTGGGCGGCGGATTTGCCGGGGCTTCCCGACAGGGATGCGACCGACCGGGTGTCTGTCATCGTGTTTAATCCGGCCAAAGACAGGTTTGTGATTGCGCAGGATGTGGTGGCCCGCAGCGCGGTGGCGTACGACATGAGTTTGCCGCTCGACTTCAGCGGCGATGAGGTTCAGGTGTATATCCTGGCCAAGGCTGTCGACGGCCGCCTCGTGAGCCGGTCGCAATACCTTGGCGAACTGGTCATTGTCTAATGTTAAGTTGAGGGCGCTGTGATGGCGCCCTCTTTTTTTGCATCTTATTTTTTTCAAAATGAATATTCTTGATTTCAATATGCAGGCCCACCCGGGATGGGGAACGCCTGTGCTGATAAAGGCGTTTAAGATCGGCGCGCTGCTTACTGCAATATGTTGGCTGTGGCCGCTGTTACAGGGCTTTGTATTTTCTGCCGACCCGACGCGCGGCTTTATTGATGGCAGCATCTGGCTGCTGGTGATGATTGGTTTGGCCTGCTTCGGGCTGATCGTAGGCATCGCCTGGTGGCTGCTGAACCATTTTTGGTTTGTATTGGGTTTGCCCGACCGGGGCGAGATGGTTTCACGCTTTAATACGCTGGAATTATGGCAACAGCTAAGTTTCTTCTGGCTTTCTTTTGCTTTGCTCTTGCTGGCAGGCCTGGGATGCCTGGCGGTAGTATGCTAGGCAAAGGCTCTTTTGAAGTCGCCGCGCCGCATACAAGGGCGGGCTACTGGCTGGGCGAGCGTTTTTATGGCAGTTTTACGCCTTTGAGCAAGCCGCATGTTGCCGACGCGCAACAACGCAAGCGTGTGGTGGAGATAGCCTGCGGGGAGCTTTGGGTGCGGGAGGCTTCGGGCAAAAATGACGGACCGCGTGTAGAGGGCTATCTGGCTTCGGCGGGCCTGAAGAAGGGACAGCCCTGGTGCGCGGCTTTTGTTTCCTGGGTGTTTAAACAAGCAGGGCATGCCCAGCCCCGAACGGGCTGGTCGCCCGCCCTCTTTCCTGCCGCGCGACTAGCCAAGGCAGCGGCACCGGGCAATGTGTTTGGGATCTATTTCCCAGCGTTGAAGCGTGTGGCGCATTGCGGTTTGGTTACCGACCGCCGCGAGTCCTGGATTGGTACGGTGGAAGGCAACACGAACGCTTCGGGCGGCAGGGAGGGCGATGGGGTGTATCGCCGCCTCCGGCATGTGCGCACGGTGCATTGCTATGCCGATTGGATAGCTGCTCCGCGAAATGGAAAGGGAGGTGGAAGATGGAGAATTTTACGTGGCTTATACCGACGTTCACGTATGATATAAGGTTGTTCACGTAAGGTATACGGTTGTCTGCGATTTTATTTGCTAAAATCATTTAAATTATTTTGAGGTGAAATCTCGTGATGTTGAGCTATTGTTCAAATCCTTGATTATCACCTCAAAATATTTCGTAACCAACTGTAAATAAATTTGTTGTGTGACTACCAGCGGATGGTTATTCCTGATTAAGTTTGCTGCTGAAAAATACAGATGCGAAAGAATTCAGGACAGACGAGCCAGTACGACAAGATCATTAAGGAAAACCTGGAAGCTACCCTGCCAGCGATTATGAAGGACTTGCTTCATCTCGACATCGTAGCCAGTGAGGAGCTGCCAGACGATATCCAGCATACAAAAGAACGTAAACCTGATGCGCTTAAGAAAGTGACCGACAGCGCAGGAGATATTTATGTTTTACATCTGGAGTTTCAGGTAGCCAACGAAGTAGAGATGGTGTACAGGATGGCAGAGTACAGCATTATCAATTACGTATATTTGTACAGTTGCGATCCAATCTTGTACATCAACTTGAAGAAATTATGCAGTCAGTAAGTACATTTTTTAAAGAAGAAAACGATATCTTTTATCGGAGAGGGGAAGCTCGTGGTGCTGAAAGAGAAAAGGTGGAGATAGCAAAGCATTTGAAAAGCAAAGGCATCGACATCAAGATCATCTCAGAAGCTACTGGCCTCACTATAGAAGAAATCGAAAAGCTTTAGGCTCTGGTTTTAAACAATTTTATGGTCTGGATATTGCTTATGTTCAAACAAACACTAACGCATGCCCTTATCAGAACTCGAACGCCTCAAGTCTCTCCGACGCTTCTTAAATCTTGAAATAACGCGGGAGGCCGAGCTTCAGCGTATTGTTGACCTGGCAGCGAGGATATGCCATTGCGAAATTGGTCTCATTACTTTTCTGGATGAGGATATCCAGCATTTCAAAGTGAGATCGGGAACCAGCTTAACGCATACCGAACGTAGGGACGCTTTTTGCAATCACACTATACTTCAGGAGGAGATCATGGTTGTTCCGGACGCCGAGAAGGACAGCCGGTTTGCGGAGAATAACCTGGTTACAGGCCATCCGAATATCCGGTTCTACGCGGGTGCGCGGCTGAGGGCTGCCGACGGGGCGTTGCTGGGGAGCTTGTGCGTGATTGACATGAAACCGAACGACTTGAACGAGGAGCAGCGGCTGATGCTCGGTGTTCTGAGGGACCAGGCTATGATGCTGCTCGACTTTGAGTTGAGTGTGGACATCCTTAAGGAACAATTTGAGCGCGCAAAGCGCTCGGAATCGAAAATCAGGGCCTTTTTTGAAAGCTCAGCGGCCTGCCACCTGTTTCTGGGGCCCGACTATAAAGTATTGCATTACAATAAGGCTGTTGTCGATTTTGTGAAACGCAACTCAGTTATGAGGATCAACATTGGCGACAAGATCACGGATTATGTGCATCCGCAGCACCTGGATGTCTTCAAAGCAAACTTCGAGCGGGCAATGAAGGGCGAGAGCGTCAGCAATGATGTTAGGCTAAGTTATGCGCAGGAGGATATCTGGTGGCAAATAGATTATGATCCGGTGTATGCTACAGACGGACGTATTATCGGGGTGTCTTATAATGCAACGGATATTTCTGCCCGAAAGGCGCACGAACTTAAGATCACCCAGCAGAACGAAGCGCTGACGGAAATCGCCAGGATCCAGTCGCACGAGATACGCCGGCCGGTTGCCTCTATCCTCGGCCTTGTTAATGTGATCAAAACCTTACCTCATCATGAACTCTCGGAATATATAGATATGCTTGGTACGGCTGCCGGGGAACTTGATGGGAAAATTCACACCATGATGGGAAAAATTAACGACAACGGAAGCTTGGGTAATTCGTTTTAAGATGATATCTTGACGGGATGAACCTGAATATAATTTTTAAACCTGTGCTCGCGCTGCTCCTTACCGTAGCAAGTGCGGGATGTACTACTCAAAAACTCACGCAGCAAAGCGGCAACTGGACCATGACGCCGTTTGTCCGCGGCGGCAGCGCGCCGGTTATCTTACCCGACACGACTACCGTATTTCCTGATCCGATGTCGGGAAAGCCGGTACATTGGGAGGCCAGCGACACCTTTAATCCGGCTGCGGCCGTAATGGGCGATAGCATCTACGTGCTGTACCGCGCGGAAGATATGTCGGGCATCGGGATAGGCAAGCGTACTTCCAGGCTTGGGATCGCTTCGAGCGCCGATGGCATCAGCATGAGGAGAGACAGCAAACCGGTGCTTTATCCGGCCAATGACGACCAGAAGGAAATGGAATGGCCGGGAGGCTGTGAAGACCCCAGGGTAGCGCGGACTGAGGATGGCACTTTTGTGATGTTATACACGCAGTGGAACAGGAAAGTGCCCCGACTTGCGGTAGCTACATCAAAGGATTTGCGAACCTGGAAAAAGCACGGGCCGGCATTTAAGCGTGCGCATAACGGACGGTTTGCCGACATGGCCAGCAAATCGGGCTCGGTGGTTACGCGCTTGAAAGGCAACAAGCAGGTGATTACCAAGGTGAATGGCAAGTATCTGATGTACTGGGGCGAACGTTTTATTAACCCGGCTGTATCGACCGACCTGATCAACTGGGAACCCTTGCTAAATGAATCGGGCAACCTGCTCCATATCGCTAAACCCAGAAAAGGTTATTTCGACAGCGATCTGACGGAATGCGGTCCGCCTGCTGTGATGACCGACAAGGGCATTCTTCTTTTATACAACGGCAAAAATTCGGGGGGCGAGACCCGCGACAAGCGCTACACAGCGAATACTTATGCTGCCGGGCAGATCCTGTTCGATTCCAAAGATTTTACAAAAGTGCTGAACAGGCTCGACGAGCCTTTCCTGGTCCCGAGGGAAGCCTACGAGAAGAGCGGTCAGTACCCCGCAGGCACCGTTTTTATTGAAGGCCTGGTGTACTTTAAGAAGAAATGGTTCCTGTATTATGGCTGTGCTGATTCGCGTGTTGCCGTGGCAGTATTTGACCCGGCGCAATGAACAACTGGTTCCGATCCCTTGATCTTAAGGTTATTTTAGCCTTTGCGGCTGTATATATTATCTGGGGGACGACCTACCTGGCGATTAAGATCGGTCTGGAAGATTTCCCCCCTTTTCTGATGGCGGGCTTTAGGTACGTGGTTGCCGGCTTGCTGCTGGCGGTTATTTGTGTGGTGCGGCGACAGCAACTTATTGATAATACAGTGTGGAGGAATATCCTGCTGGGGGCGGTGATGCTTACGCTGGGTCAGGGTGTGCTGTTCTGGGCCGAGTTGTATTTGTCGTCCGGACTTACCGCGGTGCTGGTGTCTACACTACCTATCTGGTATATTGTGGTTGACCGCAAAAACTGGAAGGGCTATTTCAACAGTTGGCTTACTTTTGCCGGCATTGCGCTGGGACTCGCGGGCATATTGTTACTATTTAAGGATCAGCTTTCGGGCGGCTCGGAAGACGGGACGATGAAGCTGATCGCCTCGCTTACTGTGCTGGGCTCTTGCTTAAGCTGGGCGGTGGGCTCAATTTATTATAAGAACCATGCGCAGGCTGGCCGCCTTTTCCCGGATGTGAGCTGGCAGTTGCTGGGCGGCGCGGTGGCCTGCCTGCTGGTGAGTCTGTTTGCCGATCCGCTGGCCTCGTTTAGCTTCAGCCAGGTATCCCTGCGCACCTGGGCTGCCATCAGCTATCTGGCCGTTGCGGGTTCGGTTGTCGCTTTCACCGCCTCGTACTACCTGCTGTCTGTACGGCCACCAGCGGTAGTGGGCACCTATGCTTATGTAAACCCTATTATTGCGGTGCTGCTGGGCGTATTGGTGGCCAATGAACATATCTCTGTAAGCCAGGTCCTGGGCATCGCCATTATCCTGGTAGCGGCGTACTTGTCGAACCGCGCAAAGCTTACTAAGAGTTGATGTCGTTATTGTTCAGGGTTTCCAGCATCTCTACCAGGTGTTCTTTGGATATGGGTTTGACATAGAAACGCGACACCTCACGGTACTGCGCGGCCCGAAGGTGGTCTTGCTGATCAATAGAGGAACTAACAATGTAGATGGTTATTTTCTTATTGGGCTTGAATTTGGTGAACTCGTCGAGAAACTGCCATCCGTCGAGCACCGGCATATTCAGGTCTAAAAGGATAACCGAGGGCAAAGATTCGGGCGATTCAATTATGGGTTTGAGGTATTTGAGTGCATCGAGACCATCGTTGAAAACAAGTACGCCTTCACAAAAATCCATCAGCTTCATTTGTTTACTCAACAAATAGGTAAACATCCTGTCGTCGTCGATCAGGCATGCAATATCAATTTTGCTCATTCGTGTGTGTATGTGTGGGTGTTGATTTCCATGGTAAATTTGGTTCCTTCTCCGGGCTTGCTCTCCGCATGGATCCTTCCGCCCATGGCTTCGACATGGTTTTTGACGAGAAAGAGCCCCATGCCGCGCGCGTCTTCGTGTTTATGGAAGGTCTTGTACATTCCGAACAGTTTATGCCCGTGCAGCTCGAGGTCGATGCCCAGGCCGTTGTCGCTTATGCTGAGTTGGATGAAGGAATCGGCTAGTTCCGCGCATATGGATATTTCGGGCTTGCGTTCTGGGTGCTTATATTTTAAACAATTGGTAAGCAGGTTGATGAGGATGCTTTCGAGGTAGGCCGGACTGTAATTAATGACCAGCGCAGGATCTATCTGCAGGTCTACTTTTGCCCTGGCGGCGCGGAACGAGGGGCCGAGTATTTCCATGACGCGCTCTACCTGCTGCCGGAGGTGTAGTTCGGCAACATCGGCCTGACCTTTGTCGTGAATTTTAACGACCTCATTAAGATGGTTGAGCGTTTCAAGGAGATTGTTGGCATTAATGTCGAGCATCTCCACAAGTTTAATTCTTTCCTCTTCATCTTGTTCTTCGGAGATCATGCTCGTCATCATCCGGATGTTGCCCGTGTGAGAACGTAGATTATGGGAAATTATATGCGCAAAATTCAACAGCCGGGCGTTCTGATCGCGGATGGTTTCCATGTTGCGTTTCCGCTGGGTAATGTCTTTAACCTGCGATACGAAATACAGGGGGTTACCGGCCGCATCGCGCACAAGCGATACACTAAGCAGGGCCCAGATAAGGACGCCATTGGCGCGGTAGTAGCGCTTTTCCATGCTGTACCGCTGTATCTTGCCGTTGAGCAGCAGGGTCATTTGCCGAAGGTCGGAGTCGAGATCTTTCGGATAGGTAAACTCCTGGAAGGTATGGTTCATGAACTCCTGCTCGTTATACCCCAGCAGCTGGCACAAACTCTCGTTTACTTTGATCCAGTGGCCCTCGGGCGATACCAGTGCCATGCCTATAGGCGCGTGATCGAAAGCTTCAGAAAACCGCTTTTCCTTCTCCTGGAGCTCGTTGAGCAGCCTGACGTTGTCGGTGATATCTTCGATGGTTCCGTAAATACGTTCGCATGCACCGCCTGCGATCTGGCTCTGCACGCGCAGCCTTATCCATTTCTGCTCATTACTTGCTGTGCTGATCTCAAAGGTGCCGGTATGTGGCTGGCCCGATCGCATGGCCTCGTCGAGGATGGCGCGGATCCGGGCCGGGTCTTTATAAAACATGATCACCTCGTCCATTGCAGGCGTCTCTGCGGCTTCAATTTCGAATATTTCCCGGATGATCTGGTTCCAGTAGGCTTCTCCGGTCACCAGGTTTCGCTCCCATATCCCCAGGCCGGCGAGTGGCGTTACGCGTTCATAAAGTTCCAGTTTGGTCGGCATCTTGAAGATCGGTCAGTTGATTGACTGCTCCAATGCAAAATCCTTGCCGATTATCGGGGATTGGGGCGGCTCTACTGATTTGAGGAAACCCAATTGCGGGTAGAAGATTTTTTGTTCGGTATTCACGCCTAAATATATAACTTAGCAGTAACCAAACATAACCATGAAACACTTTTTACTATGCGCAGCGCTGCTGCTTTGCCTGGGCAGTTGCAAGAGGGAGGGCAAGTATCCTGAACTCACCAACAAAGATATTGCAGGTGTGCTGGAGCAAATGACCCAGCTGATGATCCACGATGTATCCAACCCGCCGCTTGCTGCGCGTTTCTATGCATACTCGTGTATTTCGGGCTATACCGTGCTAAGTTTAAATGACTCTTCGGTGGTGTCGCTGAAAGGAGTATTCAATGAATTTCCCGAGATCAGCAGTCCGCCCGACTCCGGTGCTTACTCAACCCAGCTTAGTGCAATATTGGCAATGACGGGAACGGCTAAGCGGATGCAGCCATCGGGAAAGAAATTTGATGTATTTGAACAACGTTTCCTGGATTCGTGTCGCAGACTGGGCTTCCCGGAGGACGTGATAACCCGCTCGCAGTCGTACGCCACCCAGGTGGTAAAGCAGATCATGGGCTATGCAAAGAAGGACCGGTATAACCGGATCAGCAATTATCCGAGGTATACGCCGACAACCGATGAAGGCAGCTGGCACCCTACCCCACCTGCTTATTTTGCGCCGGTTGAGCCCTACTTTAATACGGTGAGACCTTTCCTGATCGATTCGGCAGAGGCTTTTAAATCGGTACCCCCGGTGCCTTATTCGTCGGATAAAAATTCGGAGTTCTATAAATTGCTTATGGCCAACTATATTGATGGGGGCTCGGGATTAACCCAGGAAAACCGCGAGATTGCGGCTTTCTGGGATTGCAATCCTTTTGCGCTGAAGAATGAGGGTCACCTGATGGTGGGCTTGAAGAAAATTTCGCCGGGAGCACACTGGGTAGGCATAACGGGTATAGCCTGCCAGAAGGAGAAACTCAGCTTCGCGAAGACGATGGAGATCTATACGATCGTGGCCGCTGGTTTAACGGATAGCTTTATCAGCTGCTGGGATGAGAAGTACCGCAGCAACAGGATACGTCCGGAAACGGCCATCAGGCGACTGATAGACAAGAAGTGGAAGCCTATGCTGCAAACGCCTCCCTTTCCGGAGTACATGAGCGGGCACTCGCATATTTCGGCAACCACGGCTGCGATCCTGACTTATTACTTTGGCGACAACTACAGCTATACGGATGATGTGGAGGAGCCTTATGGCTTGAAGCCAAGACGTTTTACTTCCTTTAACGCTGCCGCGAAAGAAGCTGCCATGAGTCGGTACTGGGGCGGCATCCATTTTATGGACGGCATTATAAATGGTGTGAACGTAGGCCGGGCTATTGGCGAGCATATTGTTGGGGAATTGAAGACCAACGGAATTAAGCCGATTTAGTCGATCAAGAAGGATGTACCGGGAATTTGCTATCTTTGGCCGCCCCCAATGATCACCTCAGATATGTTTTCCGGCGAAGACCTGCTGCTGCAACTGTTTAACCAGTCGGCCAACGAAACGGTTGTTTTTAACAGCCGCGACTTGAATATCCTATATGTAAATGATGCCATGCTGGCCAGGTGGAACCATCAGCGAAGCCTCGTAGGACAAAAGCTGGCGGAGGCTGTTTCCGGTCAGGTAAGCCCGGAACTTTTGTTGAGGCTACAGGATGCATGGGACACGGGGCTTCCTTTAAATGAGGCTGGTCTTTCTGCTATACCTTTTCCCGACAGCCTGGGACGGACGTCTTTCCTGGTGCTGACTTTCAATGCTGCTGCGGAAATTCCTGAACATATTAAACATTATAACGATAAACTTGCGGAGAGTGAGGCCCGGCTGCAATCTATTTTTGAGCGGTCGCCCGTTGGCATTTCTGTATTGACTGGGCCTGATCATATCATAGAGCAGGCCAATGAAATGATCTTGAAGATATGGGGGCGTACGGCTAAAGAGGTGTTGGGGAAGCCGCACCGTATAGCCCGCCCGGAACTGAAAGGACAGCCCGTATATGATTGGCTGGACGAGGTGCTCCGGACAGGCGTAAAACGGGTTAACAGTGAGTTCAGGGTAATGCTGTATGACAATGGGGGTTTGCGGGAGGCCTATGTAAACTCTGCTTATCAGCCGCTTAAGGATGCTTCGGGAAATACCACTGGTGTACTGGTTATCCTGGACGAAATCACCGATATGATTAAGGCCAGGCAGGAGGCCACGAAGGTAAAGGAGATGCTTAACCTGGCCATGGAGTCGGGCGAGCTTGGCGCCTTCTATTACGACCCGGCCAATAACCGGCTTTCGGGCAATGATCTGCTAAAATCCTGGTTTGGGCTGGGCCATGCTGAACACCTGGCGCTGGAAACAGCTACAGCTGCCATTGCAGACGAGGACCGTGACCGTGTTGATGCTGCTATACGACGTGCACTGACCCCGCAGTCGGGAGGCAACTATGAAATTGAATATACCATTATCCATCAACTGACAGGCGTACCGCGGATGGTGCGCGCAAAGGGCAAAACCCTTTTTGATGAGAACGGTAATCCGCTGAGCCTTAACGGTACCTTGCAGGATATTACGGAAAGGAAAAAGGACGAGCAGCGCAAGGATGATTTTATCGGGATGGTAAGCCATGAGCTGAAAACACCACTTACTTCTTTAAATGCATACCTGCAGCTTTTACAACGGAGCGCACGGAAAACGGAAGATGCCTATGCGGAAGGGTTGCTGGAGAAATCTGGCCTGCAGCTGAAAAAGATGACCAGGATGATCAACAGTTTTTTGAACATATCGCGACTGGAAGCGGGCAAACTGCACCTGGATCCGCAGGAGTTCGATTTGAGTGCCTTGGTGTCTGAGCTGGAGGATGAAGCGAATACCATGTTCGACAGTCACCAGTTCATATTCGATCCGGGCCCATCGGCCATGGTGCTGGCCGACAGGGATAAGATTGGCCAGGTGATCAGTAATTTCTTGACGAACGCGGTGAAATATTCCTTAACCGGCACCCGGGTGGAAGTGACCTGCAGGGTAAGCGGCGGCAAAGCTACGGTTAGGGTGAAGGATGAGGGCTTTGGCATTAAGCCGGAGGACTTACCACGAATTTTTGAACGCTATTTCCGTGTGGAAGATACCAACAAGTTCGGCGCCTCTGGCTTTGGCATTGGCTTGTACCTCTGTGCGGAGATTATTGAAAGGCATGACGGCCACATCCGGGCCGAAAGCACATTAGGCCAGGGCTCGGCCTTTTCGTTTGACCTACCCCTGGCACGTTAGTCTACAACCTTATTTTTAGTCCGCCGTTGACCACGAATCCATCCAGCGGCGCATAAATGTCCCGGAATACGGGGTTGGAAACGCTGCCGGTATAAATGCTGTCGAACCGTGTTTGCCTGGTGTCCGTAAAGTTCTCAAAGTTGATGTACAGCGAGAAGCGCTCCCATAGCCGCTCGGCCATAAATCCGAAAATCCAGTAGGGTTTGCCCGTGGCGCCATCGTTCAGGTTTTGCCTGCTGAAGTAATAGGCTTCTGCACCCAGCTTCCACTTTTCATGGGCTTCGTACATGAGTATATTGTTGAGCCTGTGTTTGGCCGTGAGCGGATTAGGGCGGAGTTCATCGCCTTCATGGATCTTGGCATCGGTGAGACTATAGCCAAGGAACAGTTTAAAATCTTGATAGCTGAGCTTAACGTTCGTTTCCATCCCCCGGGTATCGATATGCCCCGCAGCATTGATGAAGCGGTAGTTGCCCCCAATTTCCTGCTGCATGAGGAGCGGGTGATTCAGAAAGGTGTAGAACAGCATGTGGTTGATACTGAAGGCTACCTGGTCGCCAAACAGGGCTGTGCGATAATTGATGTCCCAGTTTGCACCGTAGCTTCTCTCCAGCTTATTGACATCGGTGGAAATAGGCAAGACATGCTGGTATTGGATGCGCTCACTCTCTTCTGTGAATATAGTGGGCGTCTTGTATCCAAGTCCGCCTCCAAGCCGGGAATTCAGCCGGTCGCTGATCTTAAACAAGGCAGAGAGCCGGGGCAACACAACAAAGCCGTAGTCGACCACGTAATCGCCACGCAGACCTGCTTCGAGATCAAGCCAGCCTGAAGCTTTCAGATTCTGCTGTATAAAAGCCCCTGCGGTGGTTTGCCGGTAATTCCGGAGGTCGACCGCAGTAGGCCTGTTTTCGTTAAAATGGTCGGTCAACAGGTTGACTCCTGCCACCCACTCCAGTTTATCGCCGGAGGACGTATAGCTGGCTTCGGTAAAGGTGCCGTACTGACTGCCATCGAATTCATAACCGGGAACCGTGATTTTGCGATTGAAGTAGCTGAAGCTGTTTTTAACGTTGAGGTGTGACTGCTCCCCTATCTGATGGTCAAGATTGAACTGCGTAGATGCCCGGTCGGATTTGTTCCGTTCGAAAAAGCTGTGCGTATCATCGCCCTTGCCTTTAACGTAATGGACATCGCCGCCGCTGCGTGTTTCGAAACTGCTGTTGATGCCAAAGTTCAGAGATGTACGGTTGGACAGGTACAGGAACAGTTTGGGGTTAAAAGTGTACCGGGCAAATTCGGGAATAGCGGTGAGGTCGATATTGGCCGGATCGTAAGGCTTATTACTGTTTCGCGCCGCAAAAACCGTAAGACCGGCTTTTCCGAACTTTTGTGAAAAGAATCCATTCACATCGATTCCCCCGGCAGATGTTCCATTCAGATGGAAATTCAGCTCGCGTTCCTCGCCAGGTGTCTTGCTGATGAGGTTGACCAGACCGGCTATGGCCCCTCCACCATACAAAGTGGAGGAAGAGCCCTTAATAACTTCGACCTGCCGAAGATCGAGGGGCGGAATCTGGAGCAAACCTAGTCCGCTGGCTGCCCCGGAATAAAGTGGGAAGCCGTCTTTCAGGATCTGGGTATACCGGCCATCTAGCCCCTGGATGCGTATGGATGCGTTGGCACTTGTGGCCGAGGTTTGCTGGGTTTGTATGCCGGTACTTTCGCTCAGGAGCACCCGGATGTCGCCGGGCTTCATGTTCGATTTTTCATCGAGTTCTTCACCGGCGATGACTTCGATGCGTGTGGGGATATTGGCTATGGTGCGACTGCTCCTGGTGCTTGACACGACCACGGCGTCGAGTTCTTCCCCTTCGGCGGGCTGTAAGAAAATGACCTGTGTGGCATTGCCGCCCGGGGCTATGCTAAGCGTGTCGGTTTTCGTTTCATAGCCGATCAGGCTATAGCGAATCTGATGTATTCCTACGGGGAGAGCAGCGAAGGTTAGGGTACCTTCCGCATTGGCCGCAGCTTGCAGTTTAAGTTGAGGCAGACTTGCAGTGGCGCCGGGCAGGGCCAGCTTCGTCTCTGCGTCCTTTAATTGTATGGTTATACTGTTCTGTGCGGAGGCATGCATAGCAAATGCCGCTGCAAGAAACAGCAGGATGTATCTTTTCATTGATGTAAATTGTGTCTGACGACGGTTTAAGAAATGCTTTATTAACTGTGGTTCTTAAACCATCCGCGGAGGCTGCCAAACGGCACCGCTGATACGCACCGGGTAACCGGTATCGGTAAGGGTGTGGGCCTGCTTTAGAGGTTGAGGGCTGGCGATGGGCTCCAGGCATCGGGGCAGGAGTACTGAAAAAGGGTGGTGCCCGCAGTGACAGAAGGAATTGCAGGTATCGCTTGTATCCTGATGCCCATTGTCTGTTCCCTGAGCGAGGCTGAAGACGGTTTCATCAGTGACGTCCGCACGAGTTTCTTCCTCACAGAGGTCGAACCCCGAAAGGAATACAAGGATGGTCATGATGACGGCCAGCGCTTTCATATCACGAAGTTAATAAGTTAACACAATAAAATACTAAGGTTTGTTATTCGGATATGAAAAAAGAACTTTGGTGGAAGACAAGCGTGATTTACCAGATCTATCCGCGATCGTACCAGGACAGCAATGGCGACGGGGTTGGTGATTTAAAGGGGATTATTGAGCGGATGGACTATGTGCAATGGCTGGGCGTTGAGGCAGTTTGGCTTTCGCCGATCTATCCTTCGCCGATGGCCGATTTTGGCTATGATATTTCTGATTACCAGGACATCGATCCGCTGTTCGGTTCTCTGGCTGATTTTGATGAATTGCTGGAGGCGGTGCATAGCCGTGGCATGAAGCTGATCCTGGATTTTGTACCTAACCATACTTCGGACCAGCACCCCTGGTTTCTGGAGTCGCGTTCTTCACGAGATAATCCGAAGCGCGACTGGTATATCTGGCAGGATGCAGCGGCCGATGGTGGGGTTCCGAACAATTGGCTGGGTGTGTTTGGTGGCAGCGCCTGGGAATGGGACGAGGTGACAGGTCAGTACTATTATCATGGTTTTTTAAAGGAGCAGCCCGACCTGAACTGGCGTAACCCGGAGGTGCGCGAGGCTATGCTGAATACGCTTCGCTTCTGGCTCGACCGCGGCGTGGATGGCTTCAGGGTGGATGTGATCTGGTATATGATTAAGGATGCTCAGTTGCGCGATAACCCGGTGAATCCGGATTATAACGAGTATATGCCGACGTACGACCGACTGCTTCCGGTTTACAGTACGGATCAGCCGGAGGTGCATGAAGTGATCCGCGAGATGCGTGAACTAATGGATAGCTATGAGGAACGAATGATGGTTGGGGAGGTTTATCTGCCTGTACACCGTCTGATGACCTACTATGGTGTGGACAACAAGGGTGCCCATCTGCCCTTTAATTTCCAGTTGATTTCCCTACCCTGGGATGCGATGGTGATCGCAGCCGCTATTGATGAATATGAGGGGGCTTTGCCTGCTGATGGCTGGCCAAACTGGGTGCTGGGCAATCATGACCGTCCGCGCATAGTAAGCCGGATAGGTACAGACCAGGCGCGTGTTGCGGCGATGTTGCTGCTGACTTTGCGTGGTACGCCGACGATGTATTACGGTGATGAAATTGGCATGCGGGATATCCCGATCCCTTTTGATGAAGTGCAGGACCCGCAGGGGCTGAACATGCCCGAGAAGAATTTGAGTCGCGACCCTTGCCGCACACCTATGCAGTGGGATGACTCCAACAACGCTGGCTTTAGCTCCGGCAAGCCCTGGCTGCGTATAGATTCGCGCTATGTGCGGAATAACGTAGAATTGCAGCGGAATGATCCTGACTCCCTTCTTTCCTTATACCGAAAGCTGATTGCGCTAAGGCAGCGTGAGCCTTCGCTTGTACTGGGTGTTTATACGCCGGTTTTTGCTGATCAGCAGATGATTGTTTATTTGCGCAGCTATGACGGCAGTGCCTCATTTTTGGTGGCGCTTAATCTGAGTCACAGGCCTGCGTATTTCCGGCCAGTTGAGCGTCAGTATTCGGGCGTTGTTGTGGTGTCGACCAATACGGAACTGGAAGGCACAAGGGTGTCGGGCAGTTTGAGTTTGGCGGGCGACGAGGCGGTTGTGGTGAGGTTGGATTAGAAATCCTGATACAGATTTCTAAATGTGCTTCTTAAACCAAAAGTAATGAGCTGCGTGTTCTGCGTACCGATAACATCGGTGCTTTCCCTTCTGTATACACCACCAAGTTCGAAGCGAAGATTATACTTTGGATTGAGCAGGTAGGAGGCTTTTACTTCAGCAAAGTACAGGTTGGTCTTTAAGCCCTGACCTACCCTGCTGCCGTAGTCCAGCGATCTGGTTTCATAGCTTTTAAAGATGTCCTGTCCGAAGTTTTGTCCCTCGCGATCTAATCCGTAACGTGCGTACATGAGCTGGCCCTGGAGATCAAATCGCCGATAACTGTAGTTCATGATACCCAGAACCTCTCTGAAATTGGCCCCCAGCGGGTGAGCCAATGGCTGATTGTATGCCGAGTAATTTGACAGCCGGTTAAAGTGCGCATAGGTATAAGGCCTCACGGTGTTGAATTCTGCCAGGTAGTTGAGATTTTCTACGTTGAACAGATCTGAGCCCCTGAATCCGATCTGTGCGGCCCATTTATTGGCCCAATATCCTTTGTTGCTAAAGAATTCGCTGGCGGTGAATTCGTCGAACATGAACTGTCCGTACACGGCGGTTTTGGGTGTGACTTCGTATTTGGCGTTGAAACCCAGACGCATTTTGTCGGGTGATGGTGCGTTTGCACCCTCTACAGCTCTGAGAAATACGAACGGGTGCGCATAATTAAAGTCGAAACCACGCTTTCCTTCCGGTTCAGCATCAGCCCAGGTCACTGCTTGAAAAAAACCAAATGAAAGCCTATTACTTATATTCCAGTCTAAATAATGAATCGCGGCCCATTTCCCGCGGTATCCAAGTCTCCTATCGTTTGTTAAAAGGGGAGCTCCTGGATCTAACATGTAGCCCAGAATGGTTTGGTATTGAACATTGCTTAGTGTGGCCCGTACTCTCAGGAAGGAGTAGTTTGCCGCTACATCTGAAAGCAGTAGTGACCGGTAGCCGTCGCCAATAAAGTTCTTGTCGTATCCCAACGAAAGGCTTAAGTATTTATTAGGTGTGAAAGACAACAAGGCAGTCGCATATGACCAATCTTCAACTTCTCCCCAGAATTTCCCGGTCATCTCGCTAGGGACAACTTGGTTAGCATTGATAAAATCCTTCAGATAATTTGCAAAAACACCCTGATTTTCAAAAACATTAGAATAGAAGGAAAATTTACTGCCTACGGTCCCGCCTATTTGCACACCCCTGGTGTTTTTCCAGACCGTTTCGCTTTCGTTAAACTCTCGGCCGATTTGAAAGTCGGCCAGGAAATCTGCATAAAAAGTATAGTCTGTATCCCTTACCTGAATGAGGTGTTCTTCCGCAAGTTTCCTCCAAAGCCAGGAACGCTGGTTCATGCTATCGGTACCCATTTTCATGAGCTGTTCATAGCGCGCTCTTAATAGTGGTTCGTCGGCATAGAAGCCCTTTATGGAACTATGCAATCGAGACTCCGTATCGTAAACCTGTTTGTTGAGCTTTTGATAGAACTGAAAGTTATACGGGATGATCTGGTTAGGGGTAGCCGGTTCCTGCGCAAATGACGATAGGGCTTGCGACAGCAGAAAAGGGATAACAATAAGTATTCGCTTCATTCGGTAATGGGCTAAGACTGTGCTTCTGACAGTTTATAGTCTAATTCTTCAAATTTGGAATTCTGGCTCTTGTACTCCTGTACAAGGCTTTTCATCTTGGACACTACTTTGTGGTCGTCGCCTGCTCTGGCCGACTCTATCAATGAGCCAATGGCTACTTGTACATCCTTAAAGTCGTATTCGCGAACCCGCCCGATCATAATCTTTTCATGATGGGTAGGAAGGGTATTCTCATTGTCGTTGAGCAGTTCTTCGAACAGTTTTTCACCTGGCCTGAGTCCGGAGAATTCTATTTTAATATCTTCATGCGGCGTAAGCCCGGCCAAACGTACCATCTTTTCGGCCAGATCAATGATCTTAACCGATTTACCCATATCAAACACAAAGATCTCACCACCTTTTCCCATACATCCGGCTTCGAGAACCAGGCGGCATGCTTCGGGTATCGTCATGAAATAACGGGTGATCTCAGGGTGTGTAACGGTAATTGGTCCGCCTTTTTCAATCTGCTGCTTGAAGCGCGGTATAACGGAGCCGTTAGAGCCCAAGACATTTCCAAACCTGGTGGTAATGAACTTAGTGATTGGCTTTACGTCCAGATCGTTGATGTAGCTCAGTCCGTTTGAAAAGATATACTGTTCGGAATTGAGGGAGTTATTGAGCGACTGCACATAGATCTCTGCAATACGTTTGGATGCACCCATAACGTTTGTTGGGTTGACCGCCTTATCCGTAGAGATCATCACAAATTTCTTCACCCCGTATTTAACAGACTTATCGGCTATGGTTTTCGTCCCGTAGACATTCACTTTGATGGCCTCGCAAGGGTTGTCTTCCATCATAGGCACATGCTTATATGCGGCAGCATGATATACGTAATGTGGCTTATACTCCGCAAAGAGTTTGTCCATGCGTTTTTCATCGCGCACATCGCCGATAAAGCAGTGGAAGTTTTGCCCTTTGTAGGTCTCCTGCAGTTCGAGATACAGCTCATGCAACGCAGATTCATTCTGGTCGTTCAGGATAACCAGCCCCACTTCAAAGTTCATCAGCTGTCGGACGATCTCACTGCCTATAGAGCCGGCGGCACCGGTAATGAGAATACGTTGCTTCTTAAGTTGTTTCCCAATCCCGTCTATATCAATGTTAATTGACTTGCGATTCAGGAGATCTTCAATATTGATGTTCTGGATTTGCGCTGTTTGCAATGTGCCATTAATCCATACGTCCGGAGGAGGAATGTTAAGTACTTTGATTCCTTGTGCCAGGCACAAGTCAACAATCTGATTTTTGCGTTCGATCGGGATTGTATATGAAGCAAAGATAATTTCGTCTAACTCGTGTTCAGCAATAAGATGGGTGAGATTTCTTGCACTTAATATCTTTACCCCATCAATGGATTTGCCTACCTTTCGCTCATCGTCATCAACGTAGGCAACAATATTCTTATTAACTTTATTATCGTGATCAAAGGTTCGCTTGGTTGCTACCCCGGCTTCTCCTGCTCCGTAGATCATTACCCTCACCGTATCTAACTTGAGGTTTTTGATATACATGAAAAAGTACTTGACCAGAACCCTGTATGTGATAAGCAGCAAATAACAAAACAGGCCATTGATAACCAGCATACTGTTAGATATGTATGGCGCATGACCAAAAGCTACTGCTGCCATGTTTACAAAGAAAAACAGTCCGTTGCTGATGATTATCGCGAAAAGAATTCTAATACTGTCCTGCGCACTGGTATAGCGGATAATACCGGTGTAGGTTTTTACGTTAAAAAATACAATGATATTTGCCAGTGTAGTGATCAGGACATTGCGACTGAACTCCGTGTAGTTGATATCGCTAAGATCAAAGTTGTGCCTGATTGCATAAGCCATCGTGAAACCCAGACAGCAAAAGATCAGGTCTAGTGACAATATGATCCAGCGGGGTACAATATTTAGTTGACTAAACAAGGGCTTTAATTTTTGTAAATATATAAACAATTTTTGTGCTATTATGTAAACGCAGTTGAATAGCTATTCGCTACAACCTGATTTACAGCGCAAATCGTAGTTTCAAACGACCGCAACCAGTCTCTTCTTTAAAAAGTTATATGTATTTTAAACTTGAATTTTTGTCCGTTTTAGTAAACGATCCTTGCCTTCTATGTAGAGTCGCAAAAGTATGAAAAGCGCTGTAGTTAGCCCGGTAGCGAAAATCATAGTGGTGATGCTTTGCTCGGACAGCCTTATCAAAAAGAGATTAACAATAAGCTGTGTGATGGCATAGCCAGTCGCCACATATATATGCTTGCCTTTTGCTTCATTTACCAAGTACTGGTAAAAATGCGTACGATGCGCTTCGAAGATATTCTCCCTCCTTATCAGTCGGAAAACAATGGTTATCACTGCATCAAGCCCGTAAATAAGTAACAATAATATCCAGGCAGGATTCTCGGTTTTAATAACCAACTGGCCTATATGAAAGAGCAAAATAAAGGCGATACTCACGCTGCCCACGTCGCCCGCAAAACACCGGGCATTAAACCTGAAGTTAAAGTAGTTAAACACCAGAAGCGCTAATGCGGTAAACATGAGCATACCGGAAGAAGTGTACTCTACAACACTAGTATTAATATAGTAAAGCGTAACAGTCGTGACCAGGCTATAGGCCCCGGTGATCCCATTGATCCCATCCATGAAGTTATAGGCATTTATCGTCCCGATCACAAAAACCAATGCAGCGGCGGTCCAGTACCATGGCATATCAAACAGTTGCCACTCCACAAACATGAGCACAACTGATATGAGGTGCACTGCAAGTCTGACTTTGTTGCTCAGTGTGAGTATATCATCTAGAAAACTGATCGTGGTAATGAGAAAAAGTCCCAACATAAAATACGGATAAGGAAATCCATACAGAACGAAAAACAGTTGGGCAGCGATTGTGAAGATTATACCGCCTCCTCTGATGGTAACTTTATTGTGTGAGCTGCGATGGTTGGGTTTATCAATGATGTTAAACCGGTCGGCAATGCGAAAGTATAAAAGCTCAATTAAAAAGAGGAAGATCAGAATTGTTATACCTTGAAGTATGTCCATAATTGAAAGAGTTCCCGCGAAGATAGTCAAGGTATCCTATAAAGAACAACTACTAAAGGACTTTGCTGTCCTTAACAGACCCTCTCTGGCGGTGACTGGTAACTCTTTACCAATCGCACGCTTTATCTTCTCGTTACTCACAATATAACTTTCAGTTAACTTCGCCAAACGCTCAGTGGTTAAGGGCAGTTTTAAAACATCCCCAATCATGGCTAGGCCCTGGATTAACTTGGGAGAGATGTGCAATAGTCTGGATCTTTTTGCAGTTGCTTCTCCCAAGATTTCAATAACTTCGACCGTGGAGAGAGGTGAATCGTCAGCAATATTATAAATACCTGATGGAATGTCACCGCGATCGATCAGTTCTTGAATAATGAAACAGAAATTTTCAATGCTAAGGAATGAACGTTGATTATTGTACGCCGCCAATGGATAAGGTATTCCTCTTTTTACAACCTGGTACAACTGAGTAAGGTTGCCTTTATTCCCTGGCCCGTGAATCATGCAGGGACGAAGAATAAAAAATTGCTTATCAGAAGGTAAAGAGCATGATTGAATATATTGCTCGGCAAGTAACTTGGATTTTCCATACGGAGTTTTGGGATTGGGTAGATCTGTTTCTGACAGCACTGAATCTGGAGCATCAGAAACAGCCTTTACCGAGCTGACAAAGATGAATTTACGTGCGTTTGAATTAAGGAAAGAGTCAAAAAGCATTTTTGTCAATTCATAATTTACTTGCTCATATTCTTCCGCATCGGACGTATCTTTGAGATCGTGGGCCTTTCCCGCCAGGTGAACAATCGTTTCACAGTCTTCACCAAAAACAAATGGGCTTTCATAAAGCTGTTGTCGCCCAATCGTATACGTCTCGTACTTAATACTTTGATTAAGAAACCTTTTTAGGTTCGTGCCAACAAAACCATTTGCACCAGTAAGATGTACCGTCACCATATATAATTCACTATAAGTAGTTGTCCCTCCTGTATTTGCGCCACTCGTGAAAATAAAGTTTTGGAAGAATACCTAAATATGGCAATACCCTACGGATCTGCTTTGAAGGTTCACTAAAGATACGGCTTACCCAAATAAATTTCAACCCTCCGATTCCTACAACTGGCAACGCTATCTTTCCTAGATAAAAATTAAAAGCGGCGCCAATCCCAAACATTACACCTTTCTTTAAGAAAGGTAAAAGACGAGCCATAAAAAGTTCCTGCTTTGGAGCACCCAAAGAAACCCAAATGATATCAGGATTCAGTTCGTTAATAGCATTGGCGATACCTTGGTAAGCAAACTCCTCGACACTGCTAAAGGGTAAAGGCATCACATGGATGTGACTGTTGCCTAACGATTGCTCACTAAGCTTGTCTTTGATCGCTGTACCGACATCTTTATTGCAACCAAGCAAGAGTTGCCGATATGGTTTTTTAATGTAGTGGGCGAATAAGTCAGGGCCATTTAAAGCCCGGAACGGCTTTTTATGTATCATCCCCGCTAACGTCGCAATTGAACTTCCATCGCATGTATTAGTTAACGACTTATTTAGAACTTCACGAAAATGGAGATCCTTTTGAGCAATCGTGAGAACGTTAGCGTCGACAACGCAGACATAACCCTTTCGATGTCCATCGATACTCCTTTCGATTTTCTGCCGGAGTAACTGATGATCGAATTCTAAACATACATTGAAAAATTGCTGCATACAGTGGTCCATATCACTTATTCTTCCAGTAATTGAGCATAGGGCTATTGGCAGTTCTAGCCCAGGTAATCGTTTCGTGAACATTCTTCTGCTGGTCCGGGTGCGAAAGTCCGAAAGAGCTAATAGTTTTATCCATTGGTGTAAGATAACCATCAATCATATTTTTAAATCTCAATGAATGGAGCGGAAAAGGGATTCCCATTTTTTTTAAGATATCACCAGCATAAGATAAGAGCCTTAAAAAAGACAAAGGAAATGACTTAACCTCGCCTCCCTTTAACTCCCTTGAAAAACTATTAAGCCACGAAAGTGAGCTCATAGGATAGTCACCAACATAATAGACCTGACGATGTGTTATGTCTTCTGGCGCTGTCAAAATCCCCATGATCTGATGAGCGACATTCTTAACATATGCATATGATTTCACAGGATTAACTTTGCCGGGATGAAAATAGAGACCCCGGTCAATAACTTTAAGCAACTCATTTGGATACCGCATATTCCACGGCCCCCATACATTGGTCGGACGGATAATGGTCCACCTGCATTTCATTTGAGATTTACGGGTCAATTCCTCAGTAATCTTTTTACTAATGCCGTAAGCTGTATGTGGTTTAAAGTCCTCGTCGTTATCGGGGAGGGGTTTGCTATTAGATTTGTAAACATACTGTGTAGAAGTAATAACCGTATGTTTAACCGATTGTGTACGCTCTATTGCATACAATACGTTTGCAGTACCATTTGTATTTTCGAAATAGTCTTCAAGATTTTCACTTGCTGTATCTGTCTTGGCAGCGAGGTGAACCACATGTGTAGGTTCATATTGCTGAAACACCTTTAATAGTTCATCCCTGGACATGATGTTGCATTCTGCCCAATATTTGTCTTGTTCAGAATTCAAAGGTCTGGCCTTATCTATGTTTAAAATATCTTTTAGACCTTTTGATTCAAGCAATTCAATAAAATTGGTTCCTATGAACCCTGATCCACCTGTAATTAATATTTTCATAACCTATAATTCACTAAAGACATCGTCCATGTTCTTGATAAAAGACTGTATAGAATATTTACTTAAGTAATGGCTCCTGCCATTCATACCCATTGTCAGTCTTAGTTCTTCATTGTCGAGCAGCAACTGTATCTTGCTTGCGAGATCTTCACTGTCCTTTGGATTAACCAGTAACGCGTCTTCATTCTCGCCCACGACAAAAGGAATGCCGTTCCAGCGACTGGCAACTATGGGCACTTTGAATTGCATAGCTTCAACCAACACTACTCCAAATGTCTCTGACGGAACATATGTCGGAAATACAAAAACATCTGTATTTCGAAGTATTTCCCATTTATCCCTTCCGGTTTTCGTTCCTAAAAACTCAACATAATCACTCAAATTATGCTTTATAACAAGCTCAGAAATGTATTTTGAGAATGATGAGTCGATAAAAATTCCTACAAGCCGTAAACAGAACTTGTATCGCTTATCCTTTAGGATCCGGGCAGCTTCTATAAGCTCTACCATTCCCCGTTCGGCATACATAGCTCCAATGTAAAGTAGGTTGTAGGGTTGGTCAACCCGAGTCGGAGAATCGTTACTCTGACGATTATAAAGGAACTTGTCCTCAATACCGTTTGGAACAACAAAAAGCTTTTTCGCACGTAAAACCGTCTCGTCGCCGTGACTATATTCCGTGAGGGTAATAAGAATATCGGGATTAAAAAAAGCCACTCTATAAAGAAATTTACCCACTGGATGTAATTTTTGGTACAATCTTGAGGTGCCACCAGCATGTGTATGTATGATTGTTTTCTTAAACAAGAACCGTATTGGGGCAAGTAATATTACATCCCGCCACATTCCCAATTTGTTTGGCCCAGCAGGGCCGTAGTATAATATATCTGCTCCTTGTGTGAAACGGTAAATAGCAGTAAGCAAAATTGCCTTAAACAAGCCCCAGAATTTGTAGAGCCTGAAACTTCCCATGTCGTTGAAATCTTTTGAAAACTCTAATCTCACATGAACTAGTTCGGCGTTCCTATATTTTCCATCTAACAACGCCTGGAGCATTAGTGCCTGACCTCCGTAAGGCGGGGGAGTTTGACCAAGTACCAGTATTTTATGTTTTTTGGTTTTCATGGTGAGACTAGTTTAATGACAATCGCTCTGCTTTGTCGCGGCTTAATACGTCCAGCCGTTCCTCTGATATGCTAGAGTATATTGCGAAGAAAAAAAGAAACATAAGGTAATAACTAAATATCATATCTGCATAAAAACCATATCCCAGGAAGACTGAAAAAAAATAAAAGTTCTTTTTATCAATCCGTTCTTTCAAAAAAAACACTAAAAATATAATGCACCCGAAGAGCCCGAAATGTGCAACGAGCATAAAATATATGTTATCAAATGTACTAACAAGCCCCATGTCCTCTATGTTTAGTCCGGTAAATAGATAACTAAAGGAACTATCATTAAGGACTTTGGATAGTAACTCTACTCGGCCGTTGAAGGTTCCGTATGCAAGCATCCGAGATTCTGTATCGACTGAACCAAATACTAAGGGAAAAACGAAGATCAATAACAGAAAGATTAGTAATGAACTTAAGAACGATAAAAACAAATAAAGTCTGCTATACCTTCCTATAATAAAAGAAAAAAAATAAGCTATCAGTACAGCTACAAACACACCCCTTGAACCTGCAACGTATAGCATAAAAAACGAGAACAGCAGCCATATCCACTTTTTCTGCGTGGTGAAATAAAATACATACAATGCAATGAACATTGTAAATTCAGGCATACTAGCAAAAGTCGAAAACGGCCGGATATCATCCGTAATAAATTCCCTTTCATCTGCGAAACTCAGTCCTGATTGGATCCAATTGACTTCTATAGAGGTATACCCAAAAAATTTTTGATATAAGCCGTACATAGATACCAATAAGAAAAATACAATGGTGCTCTGCATCAGTTCATCGAAGTTTGTCCTCCGGAACATCGGGATACTGATTAGCAATAGAAAATACACAATAAACTTGCCGTACGAAACAGCGTTTCCTGAAACTATCAGAAATATTGAAAAGAATAGTACAAACCAAAGTGAATTTTTAGATAACCTTGGGGTTAGTACAGTGAGTAATGGTACTACGACTATAGCGTTGTAAATCGTCGCATTAAAAGCAAAAAATCTCTTTATGAAGGAAAACAGATTTACAAGAATAAATCGAAAAAGCATAGTCAGATTTGTTTGATTATCCTAGCCGGATTTCCCCCAGATACCGTATTGTTTTCAGCAGGTTTAATCAGTACACTTCCTGTACCAACTACACATCGATTCCCCACGTTTGCCGCTATTATCGCGTTGCTGCCAATCCACACATCTGATCCAATATTTATCCTGGACCGCCCTGCAGCCTTTTGTGTACTAATGGGTTGAAAAGGATCATCAAAACTATGCTGATTTGTACCACTCAGGAAATTTACAAAGCCACCTACAACGACATCATCACCGATCTCAACCTCACCTATCGCCACATAATATCCAAACAGAACCCGGTTGCCTATTCGTGCTGAAGGATACTGGCAAAAACTTCCATATCTGAAAGTTACATCAGTGCCTAATTTTTCTAGCGTAAACTTATAGTAGTAATATCTTATAAGCTCACCATAACGAAACGGGATCTTTGAAACTAAGACAGACAAATCGCTGTAGGCTCCCATTCTTATCGAAAGCCTCCCCATAACGACAAAGAGAAGGACAAAAGGCAAACCCAATATTAAAATTACCAAGTCATATGCCCGTATTAGGAACGCCTTCATGCTATGAACTTATTTCGTTGAATACATCAGCCAATCTCTCAGTAAGATGTTCTCTTAAATATCCGGAGATACCATCTCTTTCAATTGGCTGCTCGCTTCTTCCTTGATAAAATTCTAGCAACAATTGCGCAATTGTTTCGGGACTATCATTACTTGTCAGCGCAACTTGCTCGATTCCGGCCACAACATCGGCAATCCCGCCCCTTTGAGACGCCAAAGCAAGGATTGGTCTCTTGCATCCTAGATAATCGAAGATTTTTCCAGTCTGCTCCGTTTCTTGTCCGCTGCCAATAAGCAACAAAACATCGGAGCCCTTCATATTGGCGATAGTTTCACTGTAACTAAGATAACCAACCGGTTGATATCTATCTGAAAGCTGGTGTTGTTCCGCTAGATTATCGATTTGTGGATTAGGCTCGCCAATATATCGGAAATTTATAATTACGCCAGATTCTTTCAAAATGTTTAACGCCTTGAAAAAGGGTTCAGGATTCCGAAAAGACTTACCAGACAGAAACTTGCCGGCATAAGTGACAGTAAATCCATGCAAGGCTACCGCAGGAATACAGTCATAATCATTGGGATCATATCCATTTGGTATGACAATGAAATCGTTCGCTGGTCTCTTGGGATATGCAGCTCGGTAATCCTCGGCCATTTTCTCAGAAACAACAATGACTTTTGATGCTCTATTTAGCACTAAAGGCTCAAGGAAATTGTTCAGCGGCGTAAATATTTTACCTTTTAACCCAGGTATAGGATTGTCTTTTATGGCTAGTTTCCAGGGATCCCGGAGGTCTATGACATAATTCAACCCGTACCGGACTTTTGCGAATGGAGCTACAAGTAAGGGGAAGAACGGATCGCCCGTTGCAAATAATAGATCCGGTCTTTCGTTCTTTATTAAAGAACCAATAATAGCAAATAGCGGCTTAAGCCAACGGGTTGGCAATCCCTTTCTTAGTCCTTTCATAACCGAGGGTTCAGCACCTATATCAGTTCTATAAATTGTCAGGTCGTTCGCTAGATCTTTTGAAAGTGTATTGTCGATCAGGAACCCGCATTCCTTGTATGCATCCTCCTTTACAGTCAGGACGATAGGCTGCCAATCAAACCTCGGTAAAAACTTTACAAACTTGGTAATCCGGAAAGTGGCAATTCCCCCGGCAGGCGGGAAATAAGTGGCAATCACAACAACTTTCTTCATATTATTTTTTTAATGTACGGTATATGCTTCGAAGTCCCTTATAGAGGGGAGTGCGGTAAATACGTCCATAAGGTGAATAATCCCAATACGATCTTTTAGGCGCGTGTAATAATTCGTCGAGTTCCTCCTGTGTAATATCAAACTTTTTAAGTACGTACTCGGTATCCTCCTTTTGCAGTTCTGGTGGGTATGTCGACTTCTTCAATTCTTCTAAAGCCTCATTGCGTGTTATTTCTCCTGCGCAGATCAAACTCGAAAGATGGGATTTCCTCTTATCATAACCAAATTTGGCGGGCAACCAGTAACCTTGAAACCATCTTGTATATATGGACTCGTAGTGCTTGCCGCCATAGTAACGCCATCCAATTTCTCTCTCAAGTATTGGCATAGCCTCCTTTTTAGAGTAATCGATGTAATTGAGAATATTGATGAATTTCTTACCATATGGAGGAAATAGAAAGTTGAACAGTGTTAGGTGAGGGAAAGTCTTAAGCTTGACCTTTCCAAACCTACTATGCACATTCTTTATATATCCCCAATCAAAATGACCCTGAGACCATTCTGCCGGTAAATGCGTTTCTGTTCTAACGTTGTAACCGGTCAAAATATTCTTGACACCCACCATCTTAGCTGTCTGTAGCATCGAAACGACGATGGCATGATCGCTGGGTATTTCTGAATCAGGAGTTGAAGCCTTTAAAAAAGACAGTTGAAGATCACGAAATTCATTCCAATTAAGTACTACCGTATGAAGATCGATTTCAAGTTTGCGACAGATGTTTTCCACATTCTTGATCGCTAGCTCTGAATCCCACCCGTTGTCCAGATGCACAGCCAATGGCCGTAATCCCAGCTCCTTAACTTTGTAAGCGACGAACGTACTGTCCACCCCCCCACTTACTCCTATAACACAATCGTATTGATTCCTTTTGTTCTCTTCTTTTATCCTGTCGACAATTATTTGGAGTTCTCTTGCACCTTGCGGTCCTGAAACTACCTTGTTCCTGACTTCGTTCTCGTGAGTATGGCAATGGTTGCAAATACCATTTTTATCGAACTCAATGGTAGGATCCGTTGTGTCCATGACACACCTCTTACATATCTGGTAGGTTTTTTTCATATTTCAATTAGAAAATAAAGTGGTTAACTGCTCATATTCTGGATAAGTAATCAGAACTGCTTTATGTTTTCCGTGGAATACAAAAAAGGCGCCGGCAGCCACTGCACTTGCTCCAGCTTCAATAGCAGCTTTTATATCGGAGAGGCTCCCGATCCCGCCCAATGAAATCAATGGAGCAGATATTCCATGACTTGCAGCTGAAATAAGTGTTAGGTCAGGCCCCTGCATCGTACCATCGCGGTCGACAGCATTTAATAGTATTTCCCCAGCCCCAGCTTCTACAGCGTTTTTGACATGGTCTAGCCAGTTCACACTTCCGAGTTCACCTGTATGGCTCGTATAGATCTTATTCCGATTTAACCAATCTTTCTTTATATCGACTGATACTACGATGCTCTGGCTACCAAATCGGTCTGCAAGATCATTGATTAGTTTCAAATCATATAACACTGCCGTTTGAAGACATACCTTTTCAACTCCAAGTTTAAATATTCTTGCCGCCTGCTCCACAGTGCGGATTCCACCTCCATAACTTAGCGGCATAAAGCACTCCCCAGCAAACTGCTCAATCAAAGAATAATTGGGCTCTTTATGCGATTTACTTGCATCAATATCCAGAACCATTAATTCGTCGACCTCTTTAGTGTTAAAAATTCTGATCGCGTTAATCGGATCCCCAACATATTTGGGGTTTGAAAATTTCGTCGTTTTGACTAGCCCCCCATTCTGCAACAAAAGAGCTGGTATAACCCTATGCTTTAACATTTATACTGATAAAAAATTATTAAAAAGCGACAGGCCGAATTTGTGGCTCTTTTCGGGATGAAACTGAACTCCATAAATATTACCTCTCTGAACAGCAGCTGTCACATCCGATCCGTGGTGCGCTGTGGCGACTAAGTCGTACTCGTCTTTACAGACCGCATGATAAGAATGAACAAAATAGAACCGGACTTCCTCATCAGATGAATCAAATAAACTATCTGTCCGCTTCACTTTCAAGGTATTCCACCCCATATGTGGGACTTTTATGGGATTTTCAGGCGTGGAACAGAATCTTACGAGAGTTCCCGGAATCCAGCCCAGTCCTGGGCAAACACCTTCCTCACTTCCATCGAAAAAAAACTGCATTCCTAAGCATATCCCAAGTATTGGCCTTTTACGAACTAATACCAAATCATTGAGTGCTTCTACCCAACCTCCATCATGTAATTCAGTCATACCTGCGTCATAGGATCCAACGCCCGGCAAAATGATTTTTTCGGCGTCTAATAACTCCGAAGGACTGCCAGCTATTTGTACTAAACCTCCTGCTTTACGCACCATATTGACCACAGATTTGGTATTACCAAGTGAGAGATTAGGAATATATATCTTGCTATTGTTCATTCCTTTGCAAAGCTACTTACAATTTGTCTTTAATCACATTTAATAAATCGACCCCAGCAGTACCTTTCCCATAAAGATCAAGGTTGTTGTCAATTTCTTTTCCATAGAAAGCCTGAAAAGCATCAATTATCCCTCCGCCATTTGGAGGCGCTAGTTTGTTGACCCCAAAGTTCACCAGTTCGACCCATTCTGTTTCATCTCTGAGCGTCACGCAAGGCTTCCCGTGAAAAAAAGCCTCCTTTTGGACGCCACCACTATCAGTCATTACCAATGAACAATGCTGTAGTAACCAATTCATTTCTAAGTAACCTACTGGCTCAATAGTAAATATCCGGTCATTCAATTTAATATCTTGAAATTTGCTTATCACATTTGCAGTTCTGGGATGTATTGGCAGAATAATGTTGACCTGGCAAGAAATTTCATTCAAGGCTTCGATTATGTTTCGCAAACGACCTAAGTCATCCGTATTTTCAGCACGATGAATGGTACACAATACAAAGTCCCCATGCGTAACAGGGAATCTTATAGGTCTCTTTGCCTTGTTCTTGTAGTAAAGTGTTGCATCTAGCATAACATCCCCCACGAGATGAACTTTATTTGCGTCCACCCCTTCATTAGTAAGATTATTTACAGCAGTCTCTGTCGGGGTGAACAACAGATCCGATGAATGATCTGTTAGTACACGATTAATCTCTTCTGGCATACGTCTATTAAACGATCTCAGGCCAGCTTCAACATGAGCGAGTGGAATGTGAAGCTTAACTGCAGCCAGGGCTCCCGCTAAAGTAGAGTCAGTGTCTCCATATACCAAAACACAATCTGGCTTGTTCTCCATAAGAATTGACTCTACAGCTTCAAGCATTCTTCCAGTGTTCTGACCGTGTGTCCCTCCACCAATTTTTAAATTATAGTCGGGATGCCTTATATCTAGCTCTTTAAAGAAAACGTCGGACATGTTTGCGTCAAAATGCTGGCCCGTATGAATTAATACTTCGGTTACTCCGGAAATACTGCGAATCGCTCTAGAGACGACGGCGGCTTTGATAAACTGTGGTCTAGCACCAATGATAGTGAATATTTTCATAAGTTATTCAGGATTTCAGTTTAGACTTGAACTTTTCAAATTTTTCTTTTGGTATATAGCCATTATACTCATAACGACTAGTGTACCCTTCGCACTTTTCCCGTTCTAACACCTTGATAATTTTTGCCGGATTACCTGCAATCACGCAGTGTCCTTCTGGAAACGATTTAGTTACTATTGATCCTGCCCCAACGATGGTGAAGTCACCCAAAGTGATGCCCGGAAGAACCACTGAGTTCATTCCTATCCAGCAGTATCTACCAATATTCACCTTTCCTTCCACATGCTTGGACGTATCATACAAGTCATGATTGCTGCTAATAATACCAACATTTGCCGCTATTTGAGTATAATCACCGATTACTATCTCCCCCATGCCTTGTATGTAGCATCCAGGCATCATTCCAGGCGATGTTTCTATACCAACGGTAATATTCTTTGGATATGTGACTATGCTTGTAAAATGTACCTGCCAATATGCCGATCTGTTTATTCCTAAAATTTTCTGGAAAAACAAATATCTGAATGTTATTGGGGTCTGTGTCCCCCTAGTCTCGTAAATGCATCGAGTCAAAGGATTGCACCTAATAACGTTCCAGTAAACATACTTGATCAATTTTTTAATAAAACTCATGAAAAAATTTTATGCCTAGATAGTTGAAAAGACCTGATTAGATAAATTATATAAATTATCGTGAAGTTTATAGAATATAACCTCACCGCTAATAAAATATCTCTATATATACCCGCTCCGATATACAATGCAATTAAGTTTGTTGCCATAATATACATATGCCACAAAAAATCCTCCTTTTGCCGATTTACAATATAGAAGACGAAGCTTAAAGGGCTAGAAATGAACTTAAAAAAAAACATTGGCAGCAAGACATCAAGGAATTTACCAGCCTGGCTCCACTCTTCACCAAAAAACAACGTTATGAGATTACTTCCAAAAAAATACAAAACGATGAATGGCAATATTGCCACCACAACCATCTTTTTTAATGTACTTAAGTATACTGCTTGGCAACTCCCTTCCCTTCTATAATCGGAACTCGCTTTTTCTTTGAAAACATCTAGTATAGCATTAGCTAATAGGGAAATAGGAATGTTCAATAACGATATGATAAATGAAAAATAACCTGATTCGGACGAATTAAAACACCAGAGGAAGACAAAAACGGGAAGCTGTGTACAGATTACATTCATCAGTTCGGCAGGAAGAATGTAAGCAGGATATTGCCTATAGGCATTAGCGGCCTTCAGCATACTAAATCTAAGCGCTTTACTGGGAAACAAGATTAGATCGAGTCGAAGCTCAATGTTCTTGACTCTCAGAAATATATTAGAGGCAATATGGCTCACAATGAGAGACACGGCCAACAAAACAGCTTTAGGGGCGATTAAACCTATAGCAATCGACGTTAGTGCAAATAAAAAACTACGTAACAGCTTATTTACCGATAGCTGCAAATATTGCTTTTTCCGAACAAGCCAATTATTATATATTTGAAACTGAGCCAAAAGGTATGCGCCGACAGGTATTAAGATAAAGGCTATCCGACTTCCACTTTTGACATCTAACAATGCATTTAATAGCGATAGTGGGATAAAAGCTATGATTACAAAGGCACCGAAACATACTATTAAAGTTATCCAGGAAGTTAACTTCATAATGATTGCTACCTCGTCGTCGTCCTCGGGCGTCATTATTGCTAACTCATAACGAGCAGTAGCGAGAACACTCAAAATCATTACAGCAGCAAAAAACCCGCCGTACGTTCCATATTCTGATGGGCCATAAAGTTTTGCAACAATAGGAATTGTGCAGAAAGAAACTCCCTGGGCGATTGCAGTCCCGGAAAACAACTTTAAAATATTTCTATCATATTCAGCAATCTTTAAGGGCATCTATTAGGACGTTTTATAGATTCTCTCAATAATATCAACTACCTTTAGGCCTTCAAGAGCGTTCGTGGTAATTGCAGACCTATTCTTCAATACATCTACCACATTATTAATAACATAATGATGATTCGCTGCAGACCCCTTGTAAGCGCCGTAGTCATTACCAGGATTAGTCGGAGCTAACGTTGGCATTTGGTAATCTTTAATTGTACAGACTTCGACTTCATTCATGTATTGACCTCCAATTTTAACCGACCCGTTTTCTGCAATAATAGTCATCGAGCTTTCCAAATTTTGATTCCATATAGCCGTGGAAAAATTGATAGCTCCTATTCCTCCGCTCACAAAATCAAAACTCACAAAACCACTATCTTCAAAGTCCGTAAGATGACTGTGGTTGAAGTCATTAAGTCTTGCATGGATATTTTCAATATCTCCGAATAACCAGTACATAATGTCGATAAAATGAGAAAATTGCGTAAACAAGGTGCCACCATCTAAATGCTTTTTCCCGTGCCAGCTTTCAGCCTTGTAATATCTCTCATCGCGATTCCAGTAACAATTCAGCTGAACCATGTAAACCTTACCAAGTTTGCCTGACTCCACCAAATCTTTGATCCATATTGATGGAGGTGAATAACGATTTTGCATTACAGCGAAAACCTGACGATGTACGTGCAAGGCTTTAAATATAACCTTTTCTGCGTCCGCCTTGGTTAACGCCATGGGCTTTTCTACAACGATGTGCTTTTTTGCATCAAGACACTGAAGTGCCTGCTGGGCATGAAAACCATTAGGAGATGCAATATTGATAACGTCAACATCGATACCCGATTTTAAGAACTGTTCGAGGCTACTGTAGAAAGGCACATCATATCGCTCAATCTCAAGAACTGCCTTCTCTTTAACATCGATCAACGCCACTAATTCACATTCCTTGTTGCGTGTTATCATTTCAGCATGTCTTTTGCCTATATGCCCGCATCCGACTACAGCAAACCGTATTTTTTCCTTTGTCATTACTTGATTTTCGAAACGCAATTATTACTGATTAAATATTCTTCGCCACTTTCCGGACAAATAGCCAATCCCGTTTCATTGAAATTCAGCCTGTGGCCATACTCGCTAACCCATCCGATTTGGCGGCCCGGATTCCCAACCACCAAAGCATAGCTAGCTACGTTCTTCGTAACTACAGTTCCAGCACCGATCAAAGCAAATTCTCCAATATCATGTCCACAGACAATCGTTGCATTGGCTCCTATTGAGGCTCCTTTTCCAACGTGGGTTTTCAAAAATTGGCCTCTACGGTTTATAGCGCTTCTTGGATTAATCACATTAGTAAATACCATAGAAGGCCCAAGGAATACATCATCATCACAAATTACACCCTCATAAATAGAGACATTATTCTGAACCTTAACATTTTTCCCAAGTCTTACTCCAGGCGAAACGACAACATTCTGCCCGATATTGCAGCGGTCACCAATATGACAACCACCCATGATATGACTAAAATGCCAAATTTTTACATTTTCGCCTATTGAAGCGCCTTCATCGATAATCGCAGACTCATGGACATAGAACCTATTTTCCATCTTTGAAAAAAATTTTAATATGCTCCACAATATATTTCAACACCTCATCCTTCATTTCGGTATGTATCGGTAAAGAGATAACCTCCTCACATAATCGTTCAGATACGGGCAAATCACCTTTCTTATACCCATAAGAGAGATATGCTTCCTGCAAGTGGACGGGAATTGGATAATAAATCATTGTTGGGATGCCCTTTTCATTAAGATATTCCTTTAACTGATCACGCCTACCGTTTAGCACGCGACAGGTGTATTGATTGAAAACATGCGTGGAATAACTAGCTCTTTTAGGAATCACCAACTCGCTTATACTTCCAAGTTGCTGATCATAATATGATGCGACTTTCCCTCTAGCACGCGCATAATCGTTTAAATATTTAATTTTGACATTAAGCACGGCAGCCTGCAATGTATCAAGTCTTGAATTTATTCCAATTACCTCATGATGATATTTCCTTCTTTGGCCGTGATTTGCGATCATATGCAATCTTTGTCCAAGTTCCGCATTATCGGTTAAAATTGCACCGCCGTCGCCAAAGCATCCTAAATTTTTTGAAGGAAAGAACGAGGTAGTACCGACATGGCCGATCGTTCCAGCAAAACGCCTATCTCCACTTTTGAAAATATACTCTGCCCCCATAGCCTGCGCCGTATCCTCTATTACGGAAATCGAATATTTTTCGGCAAAGGCCATCAGTAGTTCCATATTTGAACATTGCCCAAATAGATGAACCGGGACAATTCCAACAGTTCTTTCAGTTATAAGTCCATCCAGATAGCGGACATCAATTTCAAAAGTATCCTCCCTAACCTCTGCAAACTTAGGTACTAAGCCCAGAAGTGCGATAACTTCAACTGTAGCTATGTAGGTAAATGCGGGAACTATGACCTCATCTCCGGGTTTGAAACCCAGTCCCATCATAGCTATTTGAAGTGCGTCTGTACCGTTCGCACAAGTCACAGCAAAATCCACGTTATTGAATTTGCTAAGCTGATCAGCAAATTGTTTAACCTGCGGACCGTTTATGTAAGCCGTTTCCATAACCGCGTCAAATATCGAAGTATCAATTTCGTCTTTGATTTTAAGATATTGACCTTTCAAATCGACCATCTGAATTGTCTTTATCATAATCTCGCATCGATTAGGTTCCTATCCAAACAAGACTTCGTATCAAATATCACAGCGTTGCCTCCATTTTTTAAATTATCAAGATCAAGACCTAGAAACTCCTTGTGACACACGGCAAGAACTATTGCATCATACTGGCTGTTTAAATGATCTATAAGGTGAATACTATATTCGCTATGTACCTCACGCGGATCAGCATGAGGATCATAGACTTCTACATCCAGTCCAAACTGTCCCAATTCAGAATAAATATCGATTACTCTTGAATTACGGATGTCTGGACAGTCTTCTTTAAAGGTCATACCCAAAATAAGCGCCTTCGCACCATGGATTTTATGCCCCTTATGGATCATAAGCTTGATGACCTTACTTGCTACAAACATCCCCATATTATCGTTCACCCGCCTTCCTGACAAAATAACCTGGGGATGGTAGCCTACGGACTCAGCCTTATGAGCGAGATAATATGGATCTACACCTATACAGTGTCCACCTACGAGTCCAGGTTTATACTTTAAAAAATTCCATTTAGTTCCAGCTGCTTCTATTACATCGCTTGTGTCAATTCCCAATCGATCGAATATTAATGCGAGTTCGTTGACGAAAGAAATATTTATATCTCTTTGTGCATTTTCTATCGCTTTCGAAGCCTCTGCTACCTTAATGCTTGGAGCCTTATGGGTCCCTGCTTCAATTATTGAAGAATAAAGTTCATCTATAAAATCCGCTACCTCAGGCGTAGAACCTGATGTAACCTTCTTTATTTTTGTCAGCGTATTGACCTTGTCCCCCGGATTTATACGCTCTGGAGAGTAGCCACAGAAGAAATCCTTATTGTAAGAAAGACCAGAATGCTTTTCAAGTACAGGAACGCAATCTTCTTCTGTACACCCAGGATACACAGTAGATTCATAAATAATTATGTCCCGTTTCTTAATAATCTTACCTAACATCTCAGATGCTATCATTAATGGCCCTAAATTAGGCGCCTTGAACTGGTCTATTGGTGTAGGAACAGTGACTATATAAATATTGCATTGATGCAGGTCCTTGAGATCAGAAGAGAATAGAATGTTTGAATCACTTAAAACATTTTTAAACTCTTCAGGGTTTGTCTCCCTGGTTCTATCAAATCCTTCTGACAGCTCCTTAACACGATCTGTGTTGATATCAAATCCAACGACTTTGTGTTTTTTTGCAAATTCGATGGCTAAAGGTAGCCCCACATAGCCTAATCCAATTACTGCGATACTATTCTTCACTTTGAGGTATATTTTTATAAATAAAGATTACGGATAAATAGACAACTAAAATTATAAAACCTAACATAAATCCAAAGACTCCTCCGGTCAACAGCCCGATTTTTTCTTGCGGAAGAGGTAAAATGGGACTATCTACGATCTGAATTAATGGCTTCTCCTTAAGTAAAGCCAGCTTAGACATCTCCAGGTTTTTTACGAGCTCGGATAATATCGCTTTGCTAGTTTCTGCGGAAAATTGTGCTCGTTGAAGCGGCGCAGACCTCTGAACTTGCCTTGTGGGATTTAGGTTTGGCGTGAGGTCCGTGACTTTGACAGCTGAGTAAATTGCACCCTCCATCACTGCCCTCACTGAATCTGCCTTGGCCTGAAGGATTAAAACATTGTCTAATGACTTCTTGGTTTTTGTCTGAATATAAAAATCGTTAACATTCTGTACCAGACGATCGTTGAAAAGCTTCGCAAATCGCTCCTCACGACTTTTAAACATAACTTTGATAATACTAAGTTTCTTATCAGGTTTGGCAACCGATAAATGTTTAGTGTTGATTTCATGAGTCACTACACCCAATATGCTATCTCGTAAACGATCTTCAAATTTAAGACGATCCACATTTTGACTTTTGAAGACAGCCAAATCAAGAATGTCGTCAGCATGATAGATCTCAAGATAATCAATTATCAAAGGTTTCTTGCTCACTGAATCAATCGACATTAGAGTCTTTTGAATCATAGTTCTTGACTTGTACAGTTCAAGTATATTATCTCCCTGAAATATTCCTCCCCCAGCCTGCCCAATATCAATACCAACTAGCGAAGCCACACCTGCATATTGACCAAGGCCACCACTCGAGGATTCCCCGGATTCCAAAACAAAGGTTGTTGTCGCTGTGTACACCGGCATAGTGACCTTTGCTGTTAAAATACCTATGCTGATTCCCAACAATCCCGCCGCTAATATTATTGTCCACTTATTGCCGAGAAAACATAGCCATTCTTTCAGTTGCTCAATTAACGTACGAAGAGAAATCTCATCCTTATCGATATTTTGGGTCTTGGTCATATTTCCAATCTATCTTAGCAAACTAACTATTATAGCGCCCATTGAAGCCACAGCAGTAGCCAAACCTACCCAAGCTTGCGCATTCATCCTTTCCCGTTCAGCCTTTTTCGGCACCAATATCTCAGCCCCCGGCTTAACTTTAGGATAGTTATTAAAAAACAAAAACTTGCTTGCTGCTTCAACCGACCCATTTGCATACTTAATATATGCTCCTCGCCTAAGAGCACTAGTTGTAAAACCTCCTGCCCCGTTCACATAAGCCTTAAAACTCTTATTAGGCGAATATACTATACTGTTCGGATTAAGCACCTCACCTGTCACTTTTACAGTCTGCAATTGTCTCGGAACCCGAATGACGTCACCATCTTCAACTATAAGGTCGAATCTCGACTGCGGCTTCTTAATTATACGCTCCAAATCAATGCCGACTAAATCTGACTGTATCAGCTTAAGCTCGACATCCCGATCCAATGTATCCTTAACACCCGCTTCTTGAGCACGCTTTAAGTTTAAATATTTTTTATTCTCCTCTTCCTGGTTATTTATGGCGTTCTTGTCCCCCGGATTTACTTTCTCTGCTCCTGGCCTTTTCAGTGAAGCCCCTTCTATATAAGCGTTAGGCGTTAAACCACCTGCACGCTTAATCATGTCGGAAATGCGTTCGTTCTTATTAGTCACTGTATACACACCAGGATACAGAACCTCTCCTTCCAGCTTAACCTGACGCTGCACCTGATATCCGGTAGAGCTTCGTATGGCTACTACATCGAAGGGCTGTAAGATAAACTTGTCACCCTGAAGTTTCAGATCCTTATCTACGTTTACGGTGAACACCTCGGCGGTACGGGCTGAAGTAGATGTGGCATCGCTGTTACGAACACGTCTTGAAATTTCAATGCGGTTAGGTGTAGCTCCTTCACTAAAGCCGCCTGCCATTTGGATCAGTGCTTCCAAACTCATGTTATCGGCATAATCGAAGGTACCAGGTGCTCTCACCTCACCTTGTATGCTTACCTTATATTCGTCACGCAGATCGAAGAGCGAAGATATGGTTACCCGGTCTTCCCGCTGAAGTTTGATATCGGCTTCAGTACCGGCCAACACTTTGGCTACGTCGAAAGAAATTAAGCTTTGTGTATTATCCGGATTTAATCTGCTGATATAGCCTCTGTTTAAGAAGGCGTCCTCAGTAAGCCCTTCGGCTTTTTCGATCAGTCCCTTAAGGGTAAGTCCGGCATCAAGCTCAAATTGTCCCGGTCTGAAAACCGCCCCTTCTATAGCAACGCGGTTAGCGAAGCGATCGAGGATGCGTTCCACCACGAACTTATCTCCGTTTGCAGGAGTATATGTATTGAACTGATCGGCATCTACGTCAGCGATTTTCCGCTCTTTGCTCGTATTTTGCAATACTTTGATCTTAGCCGTGTAAGCAATATCGGAAAAACCACCAGCGAAGCGGAGGAGGTCAGATAACGTCTCGGTCGATAAAACTTCAAATAATGCCGGGCGCTTCACTTCGCCTGCCATTTCCACCCGACTTTCATATACCGGGATGTTGATGACATCCTGGTCTTGCAGACGAATATTTCCGCGCTGCACACCGTTCAGCAGAAAATCGTAGACATCAATAGTAGAAACAACCCTGTTTCCCCGTATCACCTGTATCTTCCTGAAGGATCCGTTAGAATTTGGACCGCCTGACGCGTTTAAGGCATTGAAGACGGTGGAAAGGGAAGATAAGGTATAAGTACCTGGCTTTACTACCTCGCCCAACAGGGTTATCTTGATACTCCTGATGTTACCAAGGTTTATAGCCAGTGTAGTGCGACCGTTTCTTAAAGAAGGGTAGGTACCAGCCATGGCAGACCTGATCTTTGAACTTGCCTGCTCTATGCTTAAACCGCCTACGGTTACGTTTCCCACATATTGTACCCTAATTACGCCTTCCGGACTAACGCGCAGTTTATAGCTTGCTTCATTATCTCCGCTAAGGTCAAGGAGGAGCTCATCATCCGGGCCAATCACATAATTGCGCGGCGTTGCCATACGAAGGTTGGGCTCAAACGAGATGTTGCTGTTTGCAAACAGTTGTGAACCAAATATTTTAGGCTTCAAATCTTCCAGTACATTCACCCTGGAAACAGAGTCTCTTCTGGAAAGGTTGTTGTCGTTGATTTGCCGGCCCTGGCTGTTTCCTGATCTTGTTGTATCGGTTAAGCTGGATGAACCGGCACGAATACGAGCCACACGCACGCGAAGTTTTTGGATTTCTTCGGCTTTCATACCCTGAGCCTGCGCCATCTGCTCCAGTTGGGCATCGTTGTAGCCCACGGATTCTGCACGCTGGATCATTTGCCTGATCTGTGCGTCCGACAGTTCGTCAACCCTCACGGTTGAGTAATCTGTCTGAGCATACAGCAACGGCGTTGTGAGCACGGTAAATAGAAACAAGAAAACAGAGATAATCTTTCTAAGGTTCATATTTATTTGGAGAGTCGATGGTCAGTTTTAGAGATTGGCTGCAAATATATTAAAGTTATCTATTATTCCCTAAATGAATCTGGATACCGATAGTGACCGGATTAAGCAGGAATTCAGACTTTCTATAGTTGTTGACGGTCTTGGTATTGTTAACGTCGCGGCTAACAGTTTCCTGCTTCTCATGAAAGATAAAGAAGTCGATATTCGATTCTGCAAAGACCGACACCATACTTACAGGATTGATCTTGAAGCCTAACAGCGGTGAGAGCAACAAACCCGATTTTGTGGCTTCAACCGCATCGGCAGAAACTTCCCTCGCCTGCGCATCTATAAGCGGATTGGTAGACATCAGTTGCCCATCGAACTTGTTCAGCCGGTATCCCATATCGAAACCAAAATAAGGCTGAAAACGGGAAAAGCTGAGGTTCTTTTCGAAACCGAGTTTAAAGACGTAGTCTGTTACCGTTCCGTTGGCCTCTTCGCAATCCGCACAGTCATTAATTAACCGGATGCCGGTTTTTATATAATTTCCGTTAATACGGTAGCTGAACTGATTGTCGTTAAATTTAAGGATCCCTCCTTTAAACCAGGAATTACTGAAACGCTCGGCGTTCTTTTGGCTTAGGATTTTAGGCATTTGCCTAACGCTAAAAGCCTTAACAGCGATGGTGTAATTGAATTCGTCGTTCATCTGGGCAGAGACTGAATAGACGGAGAGCGTTAATAATAGAAGAAGTAAAGTTTTTTTCATACACCCCAATTATTAATGTAGTTAAAGCTAATCATAAATAATTGAAATTTTATGATCGCCCATCCTTAGCATGAATGATGCCAACTATAGGCGGGCGTCGACAAACTTTCTGTCGATGCAGGATTTCGTGTCAAAGATAATTGCGCCGCCTTTATGCCAAACTTCATAATCGAGCGTCTTAAACTCTTCGTGGGCTACTGCAACGATGATTGCACGATAATTTCCAAGGGTTGCACGATCAAGTAATTTTATGCTGTACTCTTTAAATACTTCATCTTAATCTGCCCATGGATCGTATACATCTACTTCCGTACCGTACTGTTTCAATTCAGTATATATATCAATAACCCGTGTATTCCGGATATCCGGACAGTTTTCTTTGAAAGCGAATCCGAGAATCAGCGCCCGCTCCTGCCCGGGAATGTAACCACGCGCTGTTATCATCTTGACGACTTTTGATGCCACGAATAGTCCCATGTTTTCATTTACCCGCCTGCCTGAGAGGATCACTTCCGGCTCGTAACCAAGGGCTTTTGACTTGTGCACAAGATAGTAGGGATCTACGCCAATGCAATGCCCGCCTACCAGGCCAGGCCGGTATTTCAGGAAATTCCACTTAGTCGCCGCAGCATCGAGCACATCGGAGGTGTCTATGCCCAGGCGGTCGAAAATAAGCGCCAGTTCATTGACAAATGATATATTCAAATCGCGCTGGGCATTTTCAACGGCTTTTGAGGCTTCTGCAACTTTGATACTTGGCGCTTTATGTGTACCGGCCTCAATAACGCTTGCATAGATTTCGTCAATACGATCTGCTATTTCTGCGGTAGATCCTGAGGTTACTTTTATAATTTTTGTAAGTGTGTTGACTTTATCTCCCGGGTTAATCCGTTCAGGGGAGTATCCGCAAAAGAAATCTGTATTATAAGTAAGTCCGGAGACGGTAGCCAATACCGGCACACATTCTTCTTCGGTACAGCCGGGGTAAACGGTTGATTCGTAAACGACGATATCGCCTTTGGCTATTACCTTGCCCAACATCTCCGTAGCGTTGAGAAGCGGACCAAGATCAGGCGCCTTAAATTCATCTACGGGTGTAGGGACCGTAACTATGTAAAAGTTTGATCCCTGCAGATCGGAAAGCTCTGCGCTTAGTGTTAGGCCATGCTCATCGCCCTTAGCGGAAAGCAACTCGGAAAGTTCGCCTATATCCGCCTCGCAGGTTCTGTCACGACCTTCCAGCAGTTCCGTTACCCGCGACTGGTCAATATCAAAACCGACTACAGGATATTTCTTCGCAAAGGCCACAGCCAATGGTAAACCTACATAGCCCAGGCCAATGACAGCAATGTTCACCTCAGCCATGCGCTTCCGCCTTACTCAAAATAATTTAGCGTGCGGAAACCACCTAGTTTTAGATGCTCGTCTTTCTTCATCAGTTGCAGATCTGCACTGACCATGTCTTTCACAAGTGCTGGCAGGTCGTATTTTGGTTTCCATCCCAACTTGGTGTTCGCCTTGGTCGGGTCGCCCAGTAGCAAGTCTACCTCTGTAGGCCTGTAATATCGCTCATCCACCTGCACAACCACCGTTCCCGGTTTGAGGTTGGTATCGTTAAGACCGAGTGACTTAACCAACTCCTGATCAACATCTATGATCACGCCTCTTTCGTGCGCGTCTTTTCCACTGAACTCGATTTCTATACCAAGTTCAGCAAAGGCCATTTTGACGAAGTCACGCACAGTAGTAGTGATTCCTGTGGCAATAACATAGTCTTCAGGGCTTTCCTGCTGAAGGATCAGCCACATGGCCTCGATATAATCTTTAGCATGACCCCAGTCGCGCTGTGCTGAGAGGTTACCCAGATATAAGCAGTTTTGCAGGCCTAAAGCAATCTTTGCTGCAGCACGGGTGATTTTCCGGGTTACAAAGGTTTCTCCGCGAAGCGGGCTTTCGTGATTGAAAAGGATTCCGTTACAAGCATACATATTATAGGCCTCCCTATAGTTGACCGTAATCCAGTATGCATACATTTTGGCTACGGCGTATGGCGACCTAGGATAAAAGGGTGTTGTTTCGCTCTGAGGAACGGCTTGAACCAGGCCGTAAAGTTCTGACGTAGACGCCTGGTAGATCTTTGTCTTTTTTTCCATACCCAAAATGCGGATGGCTTCTAAAAGGCGCAACGTTCCGATACCGTCAGCATTGGCGGTATATTCCGGCATTTCAAAGCTCACGTGAACGTGGCTCATTGCGGCAAGGTTATATATCTCGTCAGGCTGTGTTTCCTGGATAATCCGGATCAGGTTGGTAGAATCGGTAAGATCGCCAAAATGTAGTTTAAAGTTTACCCCTGCTTCGTGCTGGTCGTGATACAGGTGGTCTACCCGGTCGGTATTAAACAAGGAAGACCGGCGTTTAAGGCCGTGAACAAAATATCCTTTTTTTAGTAAGAATTCTGCAAGGTAAGCACCGTCTTGTCCGGTTACTCCAGTGATTAAGGCAACTTTCATATTCTGTTTACAATATCAGGCTCAAACATACGGAATTATTCGATTGTGAAAAATCTCACTATTCGTTACTTTTTTTTCCGATCCATACATACCGGTTTGTTGTACATTTAGGACACCAATATATACGGATAGGCAGAAAGCCTAAAATGTGTTTAAGTACAAATCCACGCGGAACTTGGTAGTGAAACACCGTTTGGCATTTCCTGCACTTGTGATCCTGATAACCCATTAAGAAAATTAGCTCGTTTACGTTTAGTTGGCCTAGTCAAGCAAATATGATGCTAAATCTTAAACGCGCAGTAAAAGTCAGCTACTTTTAACCTCAAAATACCCGATTATAGTGATCTTTTTACATAAATTTGCTCACACACCTAAAATATCCGATGCTATGGAAAGACTAAGACAACTACGTGAACAAATGAGTGCAGATGGCGTAAAGGCCTATATTATTCCTTCGGCAGACCCGCATATGAGTGAATATTTGCCCGATCACTACAAGTCTATTCCGTATATCTCGGGCTTTTCCGGCTCGGCGGGTACTCTGGTTGTTACGCACGACTTCGCAGGGCTGTGGACGGACTTCCGGTATTTTGAACAGGCGGAAGAACAATTGGCCGGAAGTGGTTTTGAACTGGTGAAACAAAAGGTGCAGCATGCGCCAGAATATATCCAGTGGCTGTGCGATACACTGCAAAAGGGCGATATCGTGGCTTGTGATGAAAATCTGCTGTCTGTGCTTCTTGGCGATTTACTTAGTCAGCAGCTTTCCCGAAAGGGTCTCGAGCTTCAGCACCATGATTACATAAGTGCTGTGTGGGGCAATAGACCCGGGTTGCCTGAAGGCACGGCCTATTTGGTTGACGATGCTTATATCGGTCAAACAGTTGCTTCTAAACTGACTGCTATTCGCGAAGCGATTGCCAGGCTGGGTGCCGACCAGCATCTGATTTCGTCGCTGGACGACCTGGCATGGACATTCAACATACGTGGTAACGACGTTAGCTACAACCCTGTGGTAATGGGTTTTGCGCTGATCAATCAGGACCACGCGAAACTCTTCATCGGCGAAGGTAAACTTTCTGAGGTTGACAAGAAATCATTACTGACATCCGGCGTGGAAGTATTCGGCTATGAAGAAGTTTGGGAAGCTATTAAACACATTCCGGAGCACAGCCTGGTGCTCATCGATCCGAAGCGCAGTTGCCTGGCGCTTACCAAACTTTTGCCTGTCACAGCGAGAATTATCAAAGACACCAACCCGTCTACCTATCTTAAAGCAGTAAAGAACGAAACAGAATTAATCAATACCCGGTCGGCCATGTTAAAGGATGGTGTGGCGCTGACCAAATTTTTTAAATGGTTATCTGAAACGGTAGGCAAAGAACGGGTTACGGAACTGTCTGCCGCTGCTAAACTACATAGCTTTCGCACTGAGCAGCCTGGTTTTTTGGGCGACAGCTTTAATACCATTAGCGCATACCGTGCACACGGCGCCTTACCTCATTATGGCCCGACACCGGAAAGTGATGTAGAGGTAAGGCCAGAGGGTTTATTCCTTGTTGATTCAGGAGGTCAGTACCGCTACGGCACCACGGATGTTACCCGCACCCTCCCCATGGGGAATAACACAGAAGAAGAGCGTACCGACTATACACTTGTGCTTAAGGGAATGATCGATGGATGTAAGGTGCGCTTCCCGAAAGGGACCTTCGGTTACCAGATCGATGCCATTGCCAGAAAGCCGCTTTGGGACCATGCCATCAACTACGGACACGGGACCGGCCACGGGGTAGGTTACTTTTTAAATGTCCATGAAGGTCCGCACGTGTTTAATGCTACGGCTACGGCTATTGCCATAGAACCGGGCATGATCACATCGATAGAACCTGGTATTTACCGCCCGGGTAAACACGGGATCAGAATTGAAAACCTGGTAAACACGGTGACTGACGTGAGCAATGAGTTTGGTGATTTCTATGCTTTTGAATGCCTGACTTTAGCGCCCATAAGTACGCGGATTGTAAGAAAAGAGATAATGTCGCCGGCGCAGATCGAATGGTTAAACAGCTATAACGCAATGGTGTTTGAGCGGTTGAGCCCATTCCTGAACGAGGACGAGGTTACCTGGCTGAAAGACGAGACTAAAGCGATCGGTCGAGATGGGTATAGCCCCCGTCAACATACGTAAGTTGTCCGGTGGTATGGCTCGACACATCCGATAATAGAAATGCCACAGCGCTGGCAATTTCCTCGGCCGTTGTCATGCGCCGACCGAGCGGGATTTTTGATACGATGGATCTGAGTTTTTCTTCTGGATCTGGCAATGTTTGTAGCCAGGCTTCATAAAGAGGTGTGTAGCACTCCGCAACAATAACGGCATTTACCCGGATTCCGTAGGGCAGCAATTCTACCGCCCATTCTCGGGTCAGGGCATTTCTGGCACCGTTAGACGCGGCATAGGCTGAGGTTCCGCCCTGACCGGTGTCCGCCACTTTAGATCCGATGTTAACAATTGAACCCTTGGATTCTTTAAGCGCGGGCAGACAATGATGTGCCATAAGGTAATAATGGATCAGGTTTTTATGCAAACTAGCCAGAAACATATCATAACTGCCATTTTCAAGGCTCACGCCATCATTCACGCCCGCATTGTTTACCAGTCCGTCAATGCGCCCAAACTGCTTCAAAACCTGGGTTACGGCCAAGGCATTGTCTTCCGGCTTCGTGAGTTCTGCGACCACCTGGCCGACCCGCAAACGCTGACTTTTTAAGTCGCTGACCAACCTAAGGTTGTCTGCTTCGTTGCGCCCTACAATTACCGGACAGGCATTTTCGGCAGCCAAAAGCCGTACAATGCCCTCGCCGATGCCTTTGGCCCCGCCTGTTACCACAATTACCTTGTCTTTCAACCGTAAATCCATTGTTATAAGCTTAAATTGTAAAACCTCGTTGCGTTAGCAGCCCAGACTGATTCGCGTTCCAGCGTTGAGAAATCTCGCAGGTATGTTTCCAGCACATCCACTACTTGCCCGTAATTTCCGGCAAGCAAACTTACGGGCCAGTCAGATCCAAACATCAATCTCTGCGCACCAAAAGCATTAAACACCACGTCCAGATACGGCACAAGATCGGAAAACGTCCAGTCCGACCATTCTGCTTCCGTTATTAATCCTGACACCTTGCAGTATACATTTTCGCAAAGGGCCAGTTGCCGCAGGTCTTTCTCCCAAACACGTATCCCCGCATCCTTGATGGAGGGCTTCCCAATATGATTAAGCACGAAGCGTTGCCCGGGAAACTTTCTGACAAGTTCTGCAGCATAGCCTAGCTGGTCTGCATAGATAAGTATGTCAAAAGTGAAATCATGTTTACCAAGAGCAGCGATGCCAGTAGCAAATGCCGGCCTCAGCATGAATGCCCTATCGGTTTCGGATTGAAGGATATGCCGGAAGCCTTTTAGTTTTGGATGCAGTTTCAATTCCGGCAGTTGGTCAGCGATATCATCTGCCTGCAGGTCCACCCAGCCCACAACGCCCTTGATAAATGAATGTTGATCAGCAAGCTTAAGCAAAAAGTCGGTCTCCTCCGCGGTTTGATCGGCCTGAACGGCAACACAACCAGCTATATCACATGCTTTAAGAACTGGCGCGAGCTGCTCTGGCAGAAAATCCCGCTTCAGAACAGCCATGTCATCGCCTATCCAGCTGTGCTGCTCATTGTCGTAAATCCAGAAATGCTGGTGTGCATCAATCTTCACCATAGGCTTTAACCCGTTGCACCGAACTGCCTAGCCCGTCTGCGCCGAGCTCCACCACGTCGCCAGGCTTAAGATATATTGGCGGCGAAAAGCCCAGACCCACTCCCGCGGGCGTTCCTGTGGAGATGACATCCCCTGGCAACAAGGTCATAAACTGGCTCACATAAGAGACCACAAAGGGCACATTAAAAATAAAATTTGACGTGTTGCCATCCTGCATCATCTGTCCGTTCACTTTAAGCCACAGGCGTATATTGTGTACATCCGGAATTTCGTCTTGAGTCGCCAAAAAAGGGCCCATAGGTGCAAAGGTGTCACAACCCTTACCTTTATCCCAAGTGCCATTTCTTTCCATCTGAAACTCCCGCTCTGAAACATCATTGTGCAGCACATACCCTGCTACATAAGCCATAGCGTCGGCTTCCTCTACGTAACTGGCCTTCTTCCCGATGACTACAGCCAGCTCAACTTCCCAGTCTGTTTTAAGGGAATTCTTTGGAATAATGATATTATCCCACGGACCCACCATAGCTGTGGTCGATTTCATAAAGATAACCGGCTCAGGAGGCATCGGCGCGTTCGTCTCTTTAGCATGATCTGCGTAGTTGAGCCCGATGCAGACAATCTTAGAAGGCCGCGCTATGGGCGCGCCCAAGCGGCATCCGTCTGGCACTTCTGGTAACTGCGATAAGTTCTCTTTTACAAAGCTCTCAAGCCTCATTAGACCCTCATCTGCGAAAAAAAGTTCATCATAATCCTCCGCGAAGGCGGAGGTATCAAACCAATTGTTGTCTACTATAACACCGGGCTTTTCTTTACCGGCATCGCCCCATCTAATTAATTTCATCGATTTAAGTATTAAGCTTAATAAATCCCCCGTCAACAGCATAATCACTGCCGGTGACAAATGCCGCCTCTTCAGAGCATAGGTACAACGCCAGGGCAGCTACTTCTTCTGGTTTCCCCATGCGGCCTATAGGCTGACTTGCAGATAGCTTTGCAAAAATTTCATTTTCCCGGCCCGGATAGTTTTTGGCAATAAAGCCATCCACAAATGGGGTATGCACCCTTGCCGGGGAAATACTGTTGCACCTGATGTTGTCGTGAATATAGTCGCGGGCTACCGACAAGGTCATGGCCGACACCGCTCCTTTGCTCATAGAATAGGCAAACCTGTCGCTAAGTCCCGTTACCGCCGCGATTGAAGCCATATTCAGTATAACCCCGCCTCCCACGCTTTTCATAACAGGCAAGGCTGCGAAAAGGCAATTGTACGTACCTTTCACATTCACTTTGAACACTTTTTCAAAATCTTCCTCGCTGGTGGTATCTGCCTTTCCGATATGTGCGATGCCAGCATTGTTGACCAAAATATCTATCCTGCCTAACTGCGTAAACAGGTCGACCACCGCCTTCTGATCTGTAACATCACATCGGCTAAACGTCGCGTTACCCCCACTTTCCCGGATCAGATCCAGCGTGCCTGAAGCGCCGTCCTCATCTACATCCACGATGTACACCATGGCGCCCCGGCGGGCGAATAGCAAAGCGATTGACTGCCCAATTCCGCTTCCGGCTCCGGTGATAACTGCTGTCTTTTTTTCTAAACTAAACATGCTTATAAAGAAACGCCCTTTTTCCAGGGAATAAAATCATCCTGATTTAAAGCAACGGCCTTAGGCAGTATTTCGCCGCTCGCTGCTTTAATACAGTACTCCAGAATCTCAACGCCCATTTCTTCGATAGTCTTCTCACCACGAATAATGGCGCCTGTATCTATATCAATAATATCAGACATCCGGTTTGCCAGCGCCGTGTTTGTGGCGATCTTGATGACCGGGCAAACGGGATTACCCGTTGGGGTACCAAGTCCTGTGGTAAACAGGATCAGCGTAGCCCCGCTCGCTGCCTTGCCTGTTGTAGCCTCCACATCATTACCTGGTGTGCATACCAGGTTCAGCCCGGGCTTTAACGCCGGCTCGGTATAATCAAGCACGTCGACCACCGGCGAAGTACCTCCCTTTCTTGCAGCGCCAGCACTTTTTATAGCGTCGGTGATCAAACCGTCCTTAATATTGCCTGGTGAAGGGTTCATATGAAAACCTGACCCAACCGCATGAGCTTGCTGATCATACTCACGCATCAGGCGCATAAACCTGTTTGCGGTTTGTTCATCGGTGCAACGGTCTACAATGTTCTGTTCAGCTCCGCACAACTCGGGAAATTCTGCAAGCAACACTTTCGCGCCCAGCGCGACCAGCAGATCTGAGGTATAGCCTACAGCCGGATTTGCAGATATGCCGCTGAAGCCATCACTTCCGCCGCATTTTACCCCGACGCATAAACTGCTCAGCGGCGCAGGCTTCCTTTGCTGCCTGTTTACAGCAATGAGCCCCTCAAACGTATCTCGGATGGCGCGTTTAATAAGTTGCTCTTCACTTTGGCTTTGCTGCTGTTCAAAGAGCAAGATATGCTTATCGAAAGCGGGATTCCTGGATTTGATATCGTTCAGCAGCTCCGCGCTTTGCAGGTGCTGACAACCCAGGCTCAATATGGTAATCCCGGCTACGTTCGGATGATCCGCGTATGCGGCCAGTAATCTGCTTAGCAACGAGGCATCCTGACGGGTACCGCCACAACCACCCTGGTGGTTTAGAAATTTGATCCCGTCCACATTTTCGAAGACTCGCCTGCCGGTTGTGGTTACGCCCAATTCATCCTCCCGGAAATCGGTCAGAGACACCCCGCTCTGGTACGCGTCGAGAAGCTGTGCTGTAAAGGCCTTATATTTATCTGTAACGCTATATCCAAGCGTATTATGAAGCGCTTCCCTGATCACATCAAGATTTCGGTTTTCACAAAAGACCGTCGGGATGAATAGCCAGTAGTTGGCAGTACCTACCCGCCCGTCTGATCGGTGATAACCGTTAAATGTCCTGTGCGATAGCGCGCTCGTATCCGGGGGAGTCCACTCAAAATTTACATGCCGGTAAGCATAATCCTGTGACGCATGCTGAACGTTTTCCGTTGTCATCAATGCGCCTGCCCGAATCGGCATTGTGGTCTTTCCAACCAGCACACCATACATAATAACCTCGGCTCCAGGGGCGAGTGAATCAATAAAAAACTTATGCTTTGCAGGAATGCTCTCCTGCAGAACTAGATTTCTCCCCTGCCATTTAACCAGCATGCCTTGCGGCAGGTCCTGAAGGGCAACCAGCACGTTATCGCTGGCATTGATCTGTAAAAAACTGCGGTTTATCGCTTCTGACATTGCTTGATATATATCGGGCACTACACTTTCCCCCCTCAAATAACGTGAGATTGGTGCAACCGATGTTTTCCGCAATTTACAAAAGTGTCAGTATTTTTGGCATTGATCTTCCAGTTCCTGATACCAGTCTTCGCCATACTTACGGATCAGCGGGCCTTTCAGGAACTTGTACACAGGAACCTTAAGTTCGCGGCCAAACGTGCATGCATCATGGCATATGTGCCACCGGTCGTAATTCAAGACCTCAAACTCCGGATACTGCGTAACTCGAATAGGGTAGAGATGACAGGAAATTGGTTTTTGCCAGTCAATTATCCCCTGTTCGTAGGCCTTTTCTATGCCACATTTGGTAATCCCATTCTCGAACGTTACATAAGCGCATTCTTTGTTACCATCAACGCAGGGTGTGGTGAAATCGCCGTCCGAATCAATAACATGCGTGCCTTGCTGCTCAATGGCTGCGACGCCCCTAGGCTCGAGCAGATGCTGAATCTTGGGATAAATCTCCGCCAGAATAGCCGTTTCAGCCATATCCAATGGAGCGCCCGCATCTCCTTCTACACAACAAATACCCTTACACTTATTCAGGTTACATACAAAGCTCTCCCGGATCAGGTCTTCATGCACCAATGTTTGCTGAACTTCAATCATTTTTATTTTTTAACGATGGCCAGAGGATATTTTAATCCATCGGCCGATTTTATTTCCATTACAACGGAACCTACGAGAATTTCCACCTGGGCTTTCAATGGCACCCTGTTCCCGTCATCAGATACCCATAGGTAAAGCCTGCTATCCTTCCTGAATATCCTCCCGGGCTTAATCGAGGGACTGAACTTGAGGCATCGGATCTGTCCGAGTTTGGTTTTGATCACCTCTTTTCCTAGATACTGAATCTCCAGCTGGGATATCTCGTCGCCAAGAAAATAGTTAAGCTTTACAAAATCGCCTGTTTTCATCCTGGAGACATCCAGACTGCGGGCAAAATAATAGGATGATACCAGGTCGAACGTTTGCTTCGTGGGGGTATTGAATGTCCCTTTGGTAGCCACCACCTTCTTGGAGTCCTGATAAAACCGGGCTTTGTCCTGACGCCGGTAACTCCCTTCCCGTATATTTTCCTGGTAAAAGTAAGGCTTAAGGTTATCCTTATCGATATAGGAATCGTAATGATCCCTGATTTTATAAAAGACGTCGAAGGTACCAGAAGTCTCACCGTCGACACTCAGATGATGCACCGGCTTCCCGTCAAACTTCATATCGGTATTGAGAACCCGTAGCGTACCTTCCGCAGCAGTAATAAAACCGTACCTCAATTTATATTTCAGAACCTCACCTGCTTTAAAGACCGGTTCATCTACAAACGGAAGTTCCTGACCTAACCCCCTGATGCTTAAGCATAGTACACCTAACAACAAAATAAATCTTCTCATATCTATGCTAAAACAAAAAGCTCTCCAAAATTAGTCCTTGCGTTTGAAGAGCGGAACCGTAGAGCAGGGTTCGCCATACATGAGGCTTTTTACTACAGGAGTTAGAAGCTTTGTGATCTCCACGTATGCCGCAACTGGAATATTGATATCGCCGCAGCCTTTTACCACAACGCGCTGACCCGCTAAAGCATTTAAGTCGACCTGTGCCAGAGCCCTGTTGAAGAGTATCGTCTCGAGTGTTTCCAGGTTCCCGAAGATGATCTCATTGGCATAAGGCTGCATTTTATTAGCCAGAAGCATATACGCCCAGGTAGGAACGATCGCATCAGCAGAACAGGTAATGGCCACATTTTTCCCCAGGTAAACACTCCAGTCATGCATCTTCACGAATTCACGAAAATCTTTCTCCCTCAGTATCAGACCGTGAAACAGGTTGTCCTTAATATCGTAAAGAACTCGCTCACCTTTATGCAGATAGTCTTCCAGATTAAAAGTAACGAGCCCGCTTGCAGCAACTTTGTTAACAATATTCTCCTGTATTTCCATGAGTCCCCAGTTTATGTACCAGACAATTACGCCAAAAAAAAACCGGAAGTATTTCACTTCCGGCTACAAAATTAAGTAAATAACATTAGAAGAATTTCACCCTATTGTCTTTTATATCACTTCTGTCCTGAAGCACCTGGAAGGCTAATCCCAGTGACCGCTGACCTGCCATCTGCATCATAGACTCTTTTTGCTTATAGGTGTTTGCGAGCGGTGCAGGCTTGGTGAATCCGTCTACAGCGATAGCATATACGCCTTGATCGCCTTTAATGGTTTTCGAAAGCTTTCCAGGCTGCAAACCAAACACAGTACCAACAACTCTATTTTCCTGACCAACCGCGGGAAGTACCGGGTTGGAAAATACCACATTTGTCACCGGAGCTGTGAACTTACCAAGCTTTTTCGCAACCTGATCCAGATTACCCGCGCCCGAAACGGCCTTATCCATCTTCTCAGCAAGGATTCTTGCTTTTACAGCGTTGCGTACCATCGGTTCAATATCTTTCTTTACCGATTCAAGAGGCAAGACACCCTTAGGCTTGATGTCGGTCAACCGCGCGACAACGAAAGCATTATCCATCTGGAACACCTGCTCAAGCACATCGCCTTTTTCAGCCTCGTATGCAGCACGAATCAATTGACGAGGGTTATCTAACCCTGGTGCAAATCCCTGTGTAGGCGTTACGCGGTCAGCCACGCCAACAGTATAACCGTTCTTTTGTGCCAGCTTGCTGAAATTATCTCCGTCAACCTCATTTAAAAAACTATTCGCTTTCTTATAGGCAGCATCACGCGTCTTATTGCTTGCCAGCAGCGACTTCTCGATATAAGCGATCTTCGCTACTTTAGAAGAACCGATCTGCTTTTCTATTTTGATCAGGTGAACACCGAACTGACTGGAGACGACCTTTAGTTCGCCAACACTGCCGTTAAATACAGCGTTCTCAAACTCAGGAACCATTCTACCACGCGCAAATGTGCCTAAGTCTCCGCCCTGGTCTTTAGAACCGTCTTCGCTATACGTAGACGCAAGATTTGCAAAACTTGCGCCATTCTGGATTAACGTCTTCAGCGAGTCGGCCAGTTTCTTAGCCCTGTCTACCCCGCCAAGCTTGGTCGGGTTTAGTAATATATGACTTGCTTTTACAGAATCTGGTGAAAAACGCGTATCAACCACCTTTACCAGTTTATAAGAATTACCCGACAGTTTCGGACCATAAAAACTACCTGAAGGCAAGCTAAACACTGCTGAATCAACTTCCGGATCCAGACGACCTTTCGTAAGATAGGTGTAAGGAATTTTTACGTCCGAGTTTACTGCAGAAAATAAAGAGTCGTTGGAAGTAGTTCTAAAATCAGCTGCGAGCTTCTCCACCTGACTTTTCACAGCAGCAGAATCCGCTTTAGTTGGGTTTACACTGAATGAAACATATTCAAAAGTCCTCGTCTCTGTCGGATTCTCAAAGCGCTTCTTATTCTCATCATAATATTCAGAATAATCAGATTCCGTTAATTTAACCTCCGCGTCAGGAACTGAGGTAAATTCAAGGGCAACATATTTAAAGTTAGCCTGCTTATTCCTGTTGATATATTCGTCGTTGGCTTCCAGCGTAGTTACGTATAAGGAATTACGGATCAGATTGGCGTATTTTTGCTGCAGAGCCTGCTTTTCAATTTCAGCTTCGAGCATATTCAACTGTTCTTTCATCCTAGGATCTCTTGAGCCATCTTTGAATATTTTGATCACCTGCGTACGGTCTACCTGACCGCTCTGCGGATCTCCGAAGTACTGCATGATAAGCGGGCTGGGATTTTCTCCCTGGATAAGGTCGAATAATTCCTGAGATGAAACCGTAAGACCAATACGTTCGAACTCCTTACCTAAAAGTATAGTAGCGACTTCACCCTGCCAAACATTTTCAACAGCCATAGCCTGCATCTGGGCATTGCCTGAACCGCCATACTGCTGTTTAAACTGAGCCAGGCTTTGATCTACTTTTTGCTGAAACTGATCTATATTAATTTCTTCGCCATCAACTGAGCCTACCACTTTTTGAGATTCAGCCCAAAAAGGTTTCCCCACGCTAATTGCATCACCAACCAAAAATGCAACAATTGCAAAACCGATGGCTCCAATCAGAATATAGCCAGCGCGATTCCGCAAAAATGTCATTAATCCCATAATATGTTTATTTATAATTTTTTAAGAGGGCGCAAGATACAACTTTTGTAAAAAAACAGAAAATTATTAATTGTTACTGCGCGATGTCGTCCGGAACGTACATTTCCCCCGTTCCGTTGGCCCAGGTGATGTAGTTAAAATCCTCTGTGGCACTAAAGTTTATAGCGTTGAGCACCGTACCGTCGGGCTTGGTTACAATGCCTTTGGGCGATAGAAAAAGCTTCTTGTTCTGATCCCAGACCAGCTCTTCGGTATTAAAGGTCATTTTTTTGTTCACAACCACAACATTCCGCTTAAAGGTTGCTGTTTTCTCGAGTTCGCGCATAATGGCGTAATCGGAGGTTATGGAACCTTTTATTTTACCAAAGTCATCAATAAAATTGATCTTCACACCTTTGGGCATCTCCTGGTAACTGGCCAGGTCGGCCGGTGTAACCTTATCAAGAATGGGGGCAAATCCCTGTGCTTTCACCTTTGCGGAGTCACTGTAAATAATTTCCACACCCGTTGTCCGGTCGCGGTTAAGACTTATTCCCTTCGGAAGCCTGGCAGCTTTTTTCAGATCATCGTCGCCGCAGGAAGAAAGTGCCAGGGTCACACCTAGCACAATGCTATACCCGATAAAGCTCCGCCTTTCCATTACTAGTCAAACTTCCAGCGCCTGAACCAGGTATCATTCAGGGTAAATCCAATATGGAAATTAACATAGTTCTCCTGGATAAGACCGTTTGTCATATTACCACGCTTCCCTATCTCGGTGCTAAGGTTCACTTTATATAGTGCATTCCGACTAAAGGCCAGCGGCAAACCGAGACCAAAGGTAACGGCCATTTGCTTAATGTCCTGCCCGCCGGTGCGGATATACGTTTTGTCGTAAGTAACACCCAGACGGTACTCCACATAATTGAAATAGCCGCTCAGCGCTTTGGCATCCGGAACAAACTGTCCGCCCGCCGAAAAACCCCAGCTGTCCTCCAGACCAAGGTTCTCTCCGCCTATGCTGACGTCCGACCATTTCCCCATACGGTAATCAGCCCCAAACAACCATTTATTATCACTTTGAAAAGCAATTCCGAAATTGTGCACAAGCGGAAGCTTAAGTTTGGCCGAACCATTGTCGATCATCGACAAGGTATCAAATGCCGCCAGGTCCTCTCCCAGCGCATTCTTAAGATACTGAGTAAGCAGATAAGTTTTCCGGGAATTAACAGATGATGAAGACGAACCGGAATAACCAAGGGTCAAACTTTTCCTGGTACCGGTGGGAATCCTGTATTGCGCGCCATAGGAGAAAGCAATACCCCCAACACTGTTCTTATTGAATCTTCTGTTGTTTATCGCCGAAAAAGACTGGAACTCCATAGCAGCACTTTCCTGAAGATTTCCAAACAAATACTCAAGGTTAGCGCCTACACTGAAGTTTTGCCCGATCTTTTGCCCGAAACCAATATAAGCCTTGGTCAGACCACCCTCTCCGGAATACAAATAATTGACGGTATTCGTATCCAACGTGCCCTGAACCATATATTCGTATCCAAGTTCTGAGTAGGGTTGCAAACCAAAGCTCAGCACCGATCTTTCCTGAACCAACGGAAAGGCCAATGCAAGGTGACTTAAAGTAGAGTTAAAACTCTTCTCCTGCTCACCGGAACGTTTTAGGGTTGTAATAGATCCTGAAGCGCCGATATCTACGGTAGTTAGACCAATTCCCGTGTAGGAGGCAGGGTTCTGCATGTTAATGTTGCTGTAACCGGTAGGCTTGCCTATTGCGGTAGATATGCCGCCCATAGCCCTGAACTGGGGCAGCAAAGAGCCTTTAACATTACCGACCCCAAACCGGGAGTACGGCGATTGGGTGGTAATCTGTGCGTCAGCTGAAACACCTGCCAGCAATAATACTATCGCTGCTATATAACTAATCTTTTTGTACATATTCAAATAGAATAACTTCATTTAATCCCTTTAATACCAGGTATGGATCATGTATAATTTGAGGCGCAAAGATGCTGTTTTTTAATTCTCCAAGCAAAAACTCTGCGTCACCTCCTGTGAACAGCACTTTAGTGCTGCTTCCCGACACCTTATTTCCGTTCTCAATAAAGCCCGTCAGTTCATAAACAGCTCCCTGTAAGACGCCGTTTTGGATCGCAGAACCCGTATCTCTTCCCTCGGGTATCGCTGTGCCATGCCATTCAACTAGCGGCAGCCGGCCCGTAAAATGATGCAGTGCCTTGAACCTCATGCTTAAGCCCAGACTTATACTACCTCCAAAATATTCACCTGCAGCGTTCAGTCTGTCATAAGTAATACAGCTTCCGGCGTCTATAATGAGGCAATCCATTCCCGGATAAAGATGATATGCTGCAATCACCTTTGCCCAGCGGTCGAGCCCCAATGTGGCGGAAGACTCATAGTAGTTTTGCACGCCGGCAGTCTTGGACGCAGAAAATGCTATATATTCCGTTTGGGAACGAAGCACATCTATGAGATCATGATTTTCTGATTCAGCCGCTACGCTCGATAGCGACGAGTGGCTCACATTCCATTTGCTGATGATGTTGCTGAGGTGCTCTTTGAAAATCTTTCCGTGCTTTTGAAATTCAACGAGCTCCCTGTCTTTAAAAACAGCCAGTTTACTATTCGTATTGCCGATATCGATAACCAGATGATGCATCCGCACAAAGCTATCAATCTTTGACAAGTTTCAGCGTTTCAAATTGTTAAAAAAAGTTAAACGAAGAGGAAGTACTGAATCGCCAAAACCAGTGTCAGAAACAGGCTCTCGTAAAACCAGCGTTTGGTTGCATTCGCGAAATAATAGGCCAGCAAAACCGATCCTGGAGGCACACACAACAGAAAATGATACAACCTGAAATCGGGCTTCGTATAAAAACTGATCAGCGCAACAACGAACATGAAAAAAAGCATCTGGAAGGCCTTTCTGGTGCTGATAAAACTCCGGAAAAAGTTTTGCCGAAGCTGTAGGGAAGCGAGGGCCATCATCACCGAAACCGGGATAAGGACCAGATAATCGTTGTAATTAATTTGGAAGACTGACGGAAACTTATTTCCGAGAGGAAGCCATATTTTATAGAACATCGACAAGCTGTCGTTCCAGTAATAATACACGCCTACCAAAAAGAATATCGTCAGAAACCCAACCAGTCCGGATATCCACTCCCTCCAGTCGAACGACCGGTACATGAGCAGGGTAAGCCAAAGCATGCTCAGCATAACAATGAACGGGAAATAGATCAATGTACCCACGGCAATAATCATCCCTGTATCAAACATGATCATCAGCGCGCCTGCCGATTTCCCCAGTTTTAAAAACTTATCCATTACCCATATCATCAGAAAGTTGCAAATGAGTGTCGGACTGAGGATTAGAAAGGGCATAAACAAACTCGCCGAAGTAACATAAAGAAGCGCCGGCAGATATCCGGGCTTACTCAGCAAGCCATGGTTATTAACGATACGGTTAAACCAGAGCGCCTGGATATAAACCAAAAGGCCCGCCATAAAAACGTTCCCTGCCGAAGAGAAAGGATTCCGGATAGGGATTTGCACGAAAAATTTTGCATAAGGCTCAAGAAATTCAAACTGCAATACATCCGGCAAGTCGGCAAAAATTGCCATGCGCATAAAGAAGGTATATGCAAACAACAGCAACAGATTTACCGGATTTAGAGTTCTGAACTGATTAATCATCACTAAGCTTAAGCAAATTAAAGTAAATTATCTGGCAAACTGCCTGACAACCTGATCAATCACGGCTGCAGTTTCGTCAGGAAAACTGAATTGGTGCTCCTGCCTGCTTTCTATCCATGCCTTTATTTCGGGTAACCAGTTCTTGTTACTGCCCCATATCACAGGGATTCCCGCCTGCTTGAGCGCATAGGCATTGCATTGTTGCTCATACTGGAACTTCATGGGTGCAACCAGAAGTTTCTTCCCCAAAAAAAGCGCTTCTGCCGGTCCCTCAAAACCACCGCCGGTAAAAAGGCCTGTGCAGGACGCAAGGCTATGGTTAAACTGCTCATTATTGATCCGGTTCACAAGCACATTACCTTCTTCATAGTTACTTACCGCATGTTTAGAGAATACTTCCCATCTTACGGAAGGTATTTGCTTTAGCAAAGGGACCAGTATGCGGTCATCAATCGCTGGCAGGTAAACGGTATAGTGTCCTTCGTCTGAAACCGGCGCATTACGAATCTCAGAACGTACCACCGGCGTATAGATAAAGTCGTCGTATTTGTCAAAATGAAAGCCAACGTAATGCGATGCCGGCGCATAGTATTTTAACACGAGCTGAGCCCAGTCGATACTTTTTGGCCTGGGCACTTTGGGCGACTGGAAGGCCGCCTGATGGCTAAGGCCCACGCTCTCCACCCCCTGCTGCCGGCAGGCCCATGCTGTGACGGGCTCAAAGTCGTTCAGGATAAGGTTATATTCTTTTAATGCGAGCTGCCGTACATCTCGGATAAACCTGCGCATGTCCATCGTTTTCCAGGTACTGTAATGATCTACCCCACCCTTCTTTCCAAAAACAAAACTGAAACCGTGCAACTGGTATTTTACCTGCTGCACCGGCCATACATCAGCCTGCGTGCCGCTTACAAGCAGGTCTACCTCCCCATACCTTTCCAGCAGCGGTACAATTTCACGGGCGCGACTAATATGTCCGTTTCCTGTTCCCTGTATAGCATAAAGGATTTTCAAAGCAGCCGATCTCTCCTACGCGCTTTTCTTCTTTCTTGATGTATAAAATGAGAAGCCAAAACCAGCCAGTAGAAGTATTGACCCGGCAAGTGAGATATTTTCACCCATGTAGTAGGACACCGGTTCAAACTTAAACTCCACTTTATGGTTGCCCGCCTCAAGCTGTGCGGCCCTCAACACATAATTTGCCCGGAAGTAAGGCTTCTTAACCCCGTCAACATACATGTTCCAGCCTTTGTCATAGTAAATCTCCGAAAACACCGCAATGATATCGCGGGGAGCGGAATATGAATACACCAGGTGATCCGGGTGATAACTTTCCAACTTAATAAAAGCGGTCGGGTCAGCCCCGATACCACGCTTTTCATCGATCATACCCTTAAAGCGCTGATCCACGATAGCTTCCGCCTTTGGATCAAAACTGCTGATCGCGGTCATCTCTTCATCCGCATTTTTAACAAACTGAATGCGCGGAACGATCCATGCATGTCCTGCAGCCGTAGCATTCGCCTGCATCTTTGAAGCACCCGTCTGTGGATCCTGAGTGATCACATATTTGGTATTCAGCATATCCAGCACGTCCTGGTTGATACTTTTGCTAAACTGTTTGTCGATCAATTCCTGATAACGCTTCAATTTTACTGCATGGTACCCGCCTACGGTCTTGTGAAACTGAGATGCACTGGCATCCGAAAACGTACTGATAGTGAGATCGAGCACCCTATAGTCCGGATCTTTGTCGGCCAAAATAAACGTATCAACTTCCCTGGGCTGAAAATGATTGTCCAGATCCGACTTGTTTACGAAGTTGCTGTTGTTCAGGTAACGCTTGTCGACCTGCCACATGTCAATCAGAATGGCGAGGCCAAGCAATATGAATACAGTTTGCATAGCCATTCTCTTGTTAATGAGCGCCCAAAGCAGGCCAAACCCAATCGCAATAAATATGGCCGACCTTAGTGCGTCTGCCCTCGCAATGTCGGCACGGTCAGACACCAACGCGCCAGCGATCGACTGAGCCATTCCTGCGTTGTTATCAAGCATCTGCGTAAGCGCCTGGACCATCTGCGGGTGAAATGATGTTGTAAAACTGAAAAAAGCGGTAGGCATAATGGCTACCAGCAAGGCAAACCCTCCGGTGATACCGGCAGCAATTCCCGCCTTTTTTGTCAGTGTTTTAGCTTCGTAACCGCCTTCCTGTATTTCACGTACTGCGAAAAAGGCAAGAATAGGAACCATAAGCCCAACGACAGCAAGTATAGATTCAACCGCCCGGAATTTATTATAAAGCGGGAAATAATCGAAAAACAAATCAGACACCAATGGAAAGTTCTTACCGAAAGAAAGCAGCATAAACAATACTGTTGTAGCCACAACCCACCATTTAAAGCGGCTCTTCACGACAAACAGACCGAATACAAACAGGAAGCAAACAATAGCACCAAAATAATACGGCCCCGAAGTACCCGGTTTCTCGCCCCAGTACTGCTGCAGCCCGATCTGACTAGCCAGTTGCTGTATTGCTCCGGTAGGATCACCGCCTACCACACTCTGCAGTGCTTTATAAGTATTGCTTTCAGGTTTTACCAGTGCGCCTGTACCGCTCGCCCCACCATAAAGATCAGGGATCAGGAATGTGAAACTTTCTGCTACGCCTTGGCTCCAGCCGTAGGCATATTCCTTAGGTACACCATTCTGCTCGTTTTCCGAAACAGAAGTCAGGTTTGCCCTGCCACGGTTCGACTCTTTACCATATTCATAGGTTGTCCAAAGCTTGCCGGCATTTACCATACAGGCCAGCAACACCGCGGCCGCCAATATGCCGATGGACTGCCAAAGAGGTTTGGTCTGCCTGGCCTTAACCGCATGGTAAATCTCTATACCAATAAAAATCAGCATGGCCATCATCAGGTAATAGCTCATCTGTATATGGCTCGCGCGAATCTGCAGCGCCATAAACAGTGCCGTTAAGCTGCCGCCAAGCAAATATCTGCCCCGGAGCGTAAGCAACACCCCCGCAATGATCGGTGCAAAAAAAGCAATTGCCAAAGCCTTACCACTATGCCCCGCAGCGATAATGATAAAATTATATGAAGTGAACGCAAATGCCACCGCACCCGCGGCGGCAAGCAAGGGATGAATCCTTAAAACACAGAAAAGCAGGTACGCACCCAGCAGGTAAAGCAATACCACATCTACCGGTTCCGGGAAAACGTCTTTAATAAAATCGATTACGTAGGTGGTAATATTCAGCGGGTGTTTTACCCATATCTGATAAGCAGGCATTCCTCCAAACATCTGGTTGGTCCACAGCGGTCCCTTGCCCTCTTTTTCCCTGTATTCCGTAATCTCCTTGGCCATCGCCTTGGCCTGTATGACGTCGTGCTGCGCCGGTGCCTTACCTTGCAGCACCGGGCTGAAGTACGCAAAGCAGATTACAACAAAAAACCCGATAATGGCCAGGTGGATGCCATTTGCTTTTAACCAGTTATTCATTTAAGGTTTGTTTAATATCAATCCACCCCAAACTTAGATAAAAAACTCTTCACAAAACATGAAGATTTTATTTTATCTCTTCGTAATCTACAAAATCGCCCAGCTTGTCGGTCTTACCCGTTTTTGCGCTCGGTGGCATATAGTCGATAGAAATATCGCCTTCAGGGCGTTGCCTGTTATAGGCTTGCTGCCCCGGTTGCTGCTGCATTTTACTGAATAACCCTTTCAATACCATAGGAAAGATAAGGCGTATGATGATCCGGATGATGTAGAGTATCAGTACCGTGATCAGTATAAATTTAATTAAACCCATGTTTATTCGTTAACGCGACAAATATAGAAGTATTATCCTTTGCCAAATTTCTCCTGCATCAATTTCTCCATGGCAAACATCTCGTCCCGGAGCCGCGCAGCCAGCAGGAAGTCCATATCTTTGGCGGCCTTGCTCATTTCTTTACGCGTTTTATCAATCGACTTTTGCATTTCCGCTTTCGTCATATACTGCACGATCGGATCGGCGGCCATACTCACCTCATCTACCTCCACGTATGCCTTAGCCCTTTTTGCTTCGCCAGCCGAAAACTCCAGCACGGAGGTCTGTTCCAGGATAGCTTCCCGGCTTTTGCCGACCGTTTTTGGCACAATACCATGCTCATGGTTATAAGTGATCTGCTTTTCACGTCTGCGATTGGTTTCTTCAATGGTTTTTTCCATCGATTCTGTAATACTGTCTGCATACATGATCACCCGCCCGCGGTCGTTTCGCGCAGCCCGGCCAATGGTCTGGATCAATGATCTTTCAGACCTTAGGAAACCTTCTTTGTCGGCATCCAGAATGGCTACCAGCGATACCTCCGGCAAATCAAGCCCTTCACGCAACAGGTTAATCCCGATCAGCACATCAAACTCGCCGAGTCTAAGGCCCCGCAGAATTTCGACACGCTCCAGCGTCTTCACTTCCGAGTGAATATACCGGCAGCGGATGTTCAATCTGTCCATATACTTGGTCAGCTCCTCAGCCATGCGCTTGGTGAGCGTCGTGACCAGCACGCGATCGCCCATCTGGATCGTTTTGTCGATCTCGTCCAACAGATCATCCACCTGGTTGATAGCCGGCCGTACATCAATCAGCGGGTCAAGCAGACCGGTAGGCCGGATCACCTGCTCAATATATACGCCGTCCGACTTCTGCAATTCATAGTCGCCGGGCGTAGCGCTCACATATATCGTTTGCGGCGCCAGGCGCTCAAACTCATCAAAATTCAACGGCCGGTTGTCAAGCGCAGAGGGAAGCCGGAAGCCATATTCTACCAGGGACATCTTTCTGGAGCGGTCGCCACCATACATCGCCCTGATCTGCGGCACGGTCACATGGCTTTCATCGATCACCATCAGGTAGTCGTCCGGAAAATAGTCCAGCAAACAGAAAGGACGCATGCCCGGCGCACGACCGTCAAAGAAACGCGAATAATTCTCAATGCCTGAACAATACCCCAGTTCCTTCATCATTTCAATATCGAAATTGACACGCTCTTCCAGCCGCTTGGCCTCCAGCAATTGCCGGTCGCCTATCAACTGGTTCTTACGAACTTCAAGTTCCTCCTGTATACCCCAGATAGACGCATTAAAGCGATCTTTAGGTGTTACGAACAGGTTGGCCGGATACACCGCCATGTCTTCCATCTTCTCCAGGGTCTTTCCGGTTACCGGATCGATCATGGAAAGCTCCTCAATATCGTCGCCGAAGAAAGAAACCCTGTACGCCGTGTCCAGGTATGCCGGGAATATATCAACTGTATCACCCTTAACCCGGAAAGTCCCCCGCTTAAAGTCGTTGGTTGTCCGCGCATACAGAATCTCTACCAGACTATGCAGAAAGGAATTTCTTGAAATCCGCGTACCCACAGAGAATCTGAAAACAGACCTGGAGAAATCTTCCGGATTACCCATACCATAAATACAGGATATGGACGACACCACAATAACGTCCCGGCGGCCCGACATCAGCGCCGATGTCGTCCTTAGCCTTAGCTTCTCAATTTCCTCATTGATGGCGAGGTCTTTTTCGATATAGGTGTTCGTAGAAGCTATAAAGGCCTCTGGCTGATAATAATCGTAATAGGAGACGAAATAGTTGACCGCATTGTCAGGAAAGAACTGTTTAAACTCGCCGTAAAGCTGTGCGGCAAGCGTCTTGTTATGGCTAAGTATCAGCGTGGGCTTTTGGGTCTGCTCAATAACATTTGCTACTGTAAATGTTTTTCCCGATCCGGTCACCCCAAGAAGTGTCTGATAATGCTCGCCGGCTGTAACGCCGTTTACAAGCTGCCGGATCGCCTCCGGCTGATCGCCCATGGGTTTATAATCTGAAACAAGTTGGAATTTCATAGATATCAAAGATAAACATATATCTTTACAAATTTTTCGGCCTACTGTCATGATCAGACATATCTTCTTCGACCTGGATCACACGCTGTGGGATTTTGACCGCAATGCGCGGGAAACCCTGAGCGAACTCTATGCCAGCTATAAGTTGCACACGCTCGGGGTCGAATGCTGCGAAACTTTTATCCAAACCTACACAGAAAACAACCATAAACTGTGGGCCGACTACCACCTAGGAAAAATCAGCAAGGATACCCTTCGCAGTCAGCGTTTTTCGCAAACTTTCATACAGCTAGGTATTCATCCCGATCAAATCCCGCCGCAATTTGAAGACGACTATGTCCGCATTACGCCCACCAAAACAAACCTGTTTGCCGGGACGGAAAAAGTCCTGACCTACCTCAGGCAGAAATATAAGCTGCACATCATCTCCAACGGGTTCAAGGAATCTACACTGATAAAACTGGAAGTGTGCCAGCTTAACCCCTATTTTGAAAACGTCATTATTTCGGAAGATGCGGGCGTAAACAAGCCAGATAAGGCCATATTCGAATTTGCGCTCCATAGTGCCGGAGCACAAAAACAGGAAAGCATCATGATAGGCGACAGCATTGAGGCGGATATAAGAGGTGCACAGGATTTCGGCATGAAGGCCATTTTTTTTAACCCGGCCAACAAAGAGACGCCGCCCGACGTGACCTGGCAGATCAACCACCTGGAAGAATTGCTGCTGCACTTTTAAATTACCATCTTTACAGCGATGAAGGTTCCGGCAATCAAAGGCTTCGACGAAGCTGCTTTTAACAAATACCTTAAGAATACCGGCTGGCTCATGATTGCCCGGGTTGCGAGCATGGGGATTAAGATCCTGGTCAGCATCGAGCTCTCGAACTATCTGCTGAAAACAAAGCTTGGTATTTACTCCTTTCCGACAGCATTTTGCACCTTTTTTATAGCTGCGGCCGCTTTAGGACTTGATGGCTTTGTTACCCGCGAACTGCTTCGCAAGCCTGAAAAGAAAGACCTGCTCCTGGGAACTGCTTTTTTCCTCAAACTGGCAGGCGGCCTTACGGTGCTTCCGCTAATCTATCTGACTTACACTTTATTAAATAATCAGGAACCTATTGCCACGCCACTAAGTTATGTGCTCACAGTAGGGCTCACCGCAGCGATACAGGCATTCAACATTATAGAGAGTTATTTCCAGTCGAGGACACAGGCAAAGTATATCATGCGGGTTCAGGTGAGTGCCAACCTGATATCGGCTGCGACCAAAATGACCTTCATCCTGCTCGGCTTGGATATTGCCTGGTTTATCGGCGCTCTGCTTTTTGATGCGGTGATACTAGCTTCAGGCTATCTGCTCAGTTACCAGAAACACGGCGGCTCGGTATGGAAATGGACGTTCGACCGGCGCATTGCGGGTTACCTGCTTTCAAAATCCTGGCCGCTGGCCTTCTCTGCCATATTGATCTACGTATACATGCGGATAGATCAACTGATGATCGAAAGATATTTGGGCGTTGGCGCCATGGGTATTTATACCAATGTCGTGATGCTCGCGGAAGCTTGGTATTTCATACCCGTGGCCATCGTAACCTCTGTTTTTCCGGCCATCATGAACGCCAGGCGGGACGACCCGGTTCGTTACATCAGGCGGCTGCAGGACCTGTACGACCTGATGGTATGGGTTGGGCTTTCCGCTGCAATCTCAGTCTCTATATTCGCTCCCTTAATTTTCGATCTGTTGCTGAACGATGAATTTGCACCCGGCGCACCGATCTTATCGGTCCATATCTGGTCGGCCGTCTTTGTATTTCTGAGCACCGCAAGCGGACAATACCTTATTGCCGAAGGCCTGGTAAAACTCACGCTGGTGAGGAACGCCCTGGGCGCCGTCGTAAACGTAGTACTGAATATCTTCTGGATCCCAAAGTATGGCATTATGGGCGCCGCCTACGCCACACTTATTGCGTATATTGTCAACAACTTCTGGATATTGCTGCTTCCGAGGACAAGGCAGCAAGGTATTATGATGCTCAAATCTCTGTTCCTGATTTCTCTGGCAGAAAAACTGCGCAGGTAAAGAGGAAACGGCGTGTCTGACCCCATTTGTTTTTAAACGCTAGCTTTTTTCATATAACCTGCTACCTTTGATTTACTAAACCATAACTGCTGATGGCATTCCTGAAACCCTTAAGAGCTAAAATCAGATCAATCGTTTATAAACCAAAGCATGCTCTGGACCTCATCCGGCTTAAATCGGTGATAAAAAACAGTCGGGGTAAACTGCAAATCATTATTGGGGCACATAATACCGACTATCCGGACTGGTACCCAACCAATATAGAAAACCTTAACCTGCTCAATGCGGAATCTTTCCGTGAGCTGTTTGGCGATAAAAAGGCGACCCGATTTCTTGCAGAACATGTTTTTGAGCATCTGACTTACGAGCAGGCGCTGGTGGCCTTAAAAAACTGTAATCGTTATCTTGAAAAGGGTGGAGTAGTGCGCATAGCGGTGCCCGACGGGTTTCACCCGAACCCGGAATACATCAATATGGTGAAACCTGGCGGATATGGAGAAGGGGCGCTTGACCATAAGATCCTTTACGATTATCATAAGCTAAGTAAGGTTTTCGAGGAGACGGGCTTTAAACCCAATTTACTTGAATACTACGATGAGCAGGGGCAGTTTCACTATACGGACTGGAATGTAGAAGACGGCTTTATTTTGCGCTCGCGCAGGTTCGACAAGCGTTTTAATGAGCCCCTGGGTTATTCTTCATTAATTATTGACGGCGTAAAACTCTAACAGGCAATATGGCTATCGTAACAGACAACCTCGTCGACGCCTACAACGATTTTTATGATGGCAGTCAGGCTGAATGGCGTATGCTCGGTGCAAAATCAAAGGCGCAGAATATCATCGACGTATGCCGCGGATTTAAGCCTGCAAAAGTACTCGAGGTAGGTGCGGGCGACGGCAGCATACTGCACTATCTAAATGAGTGGGGCTTTGGAGAAGAACTCTACGCGCTCGAAATTGCCGATAGCGGCGTAGCTGCTATTAAGCACCGCAACCTGAACAGACTGAGAGAAGCACACAGTTTTGACGGCTATAATATACCTTATGCAGAAGAGCAATTCGACCTGGTGATCCTTTCGCATGTATTGGAACACGTAGAGCATGAGCGCATGCTGATCCGGGAGCTTAAACGGGTAGCCAAACACATCCTCATTGAAGTGCCACTGGATTACCGTTTCAATGTGGATCAACGCATGAAGCATTTCCTCGATTACGGGCACATCAATATGTACACCCCTACGCTGATCCGCTTCCTCCTGCAGAGCGAAGGGCTAAACATCGTATCTGAGAAGGTCACACAGACGTCTGTTGCCACAACAAAGTTCTGCGAATTCGAGGTGTTGAAAAAACCTAAAACGCTAAGTCGTACACTCAAGATAGAACTGGAATACCGCACCAAGAAACTCCTGGGAGCATTGCTTGGCAAGCATAAGGCCGAACAATTCGCCAACGCTTACACCGTTCTAACTAAAAAGTCGAACCAAAACCTGCAAATATTCTAAGCATGCAAACCTTTGCCCCTATTGCACTCTTTGTATATAACCGCCCCAATCACACGGAACGCACACTAAAATTCCTTAAACAAAACGATCTGGCCTCCGAAAGCCGGCTTTTTGTCTTCTCGGACGGCCCTAAATCTGCTTCCGATGAAGGGAAGGTGAAGGAAGTCAGGGAACTCATAAGGAACATAGAGGGATTTAAATCCGTCGAAATTATAGAACGCAGAGAAAACCTTGGCCTGGCCAAATCCATCATAGCCGGGGTTTCCAGGCTGGTGTCCGACTATAAGCAGGTCATTGTTTTTGAAGATGACCTGATCACTTCGCCTTATACGCTGACTTACTTTAATGAAGCCTTGCAGCGTTATCAGGATGAGGAACGCGTGATGCATATCGGTGCCTATATGTATCCGCTTAGGGACACACCCCTACCTGAAACCTTTTTTTATCGCGCAGCAACGAGTTGGGGCTGGGCCACCTGGAAGCGGGCATGGAAGCACTTTGAACCGGATGCCGACGTGCTGCTCAGGCAGTTTGACAAACCGAAAAGGCAAGCCTTTTCCATAGATGGCACCATGAACTTCTGGAAGCAGCTAACGGACTATAAGAGGGGGAGAAACGATTCCTGGGCTATTCGCTGGTACGCCTCCATTTTCCTGAAAAATGGTCTGACGCTTAACCCCTCACATTCCCTCGTCAATAATATTGGCCATGACGGCTCCGGAGTACACTCTGGTATAAATGACATCTATAATGTGGTCATCAACCCAAAGCCAATTACGCAGTTTCCTTCTAAACTGGAAGAAGATACAGCCGCCTATCAGGCCATCAAAGCTTTTCTGTCCAACCGGAAAGGATCGCTATGGCAACGCATCAAACGTTACGTCGGCCAGCGCCTCAATCGTGGTTAAGCCGGCTTTCTTGCTTCAAGCATGATGTAGGGCGACAACGCCCTTGAATTAAAGGGCAGTACTTTTATAAACACTTTTCCGGCGAGCCAGAGTGTTTTTTTAAGCAGCCTCACCGCAGCGGGTTTTTTCTTTTCATTCTCGAGCCACAGGCTAAAATGGCCATAGTACCTTGATTGGACCACGTCCAGACCTGCACGTTCACAGATCTGCCTGAGCAGCTGTGGATCCATGCAGTCTATATTATGCTTATCGTAATTCTCCTTGTCGAACCGCCTTTGAAACCAGCCGTTCAACGCCCGGAAATTAGGCAAGGTGATCATCAGGGAACCGCCAGGGCGAACAAAGTCGATATGTCTTTGAATGATATCGGCAGTATCCTTAAAATGTTCGATCAGTCCGCATGAAAGCACCAGGTCGTATTGCTTTTCAGGCTTATAACTGAAAAGATCGGTCTCTATAACGGCAATATCATGCACGCCAAGACCATTAGCTTCCAGCAATGCCCTGGTTACGGGCTCATGAATAAAATAATCGAGCAAGGTTACGTCGAGGTTAAAATAGCGCTTCAGGAATACCGCATAATAGCCCGGGAAACCGCCCAGCTCTATAGCCGTCTGGACGTTCTGAGATTGTATCAGTGAGGCAAGCTCCCTGTGAAAAAGATAATCATCAGGGATGGGTACAGCCAGATCATTCTTACTTTCCCAGTATTTAACCCAAAACGCCCTATCGGTCAGCAGGTTCTCCATACTATTTGCCCAGATCTTTTAAGATTTCGGAAATGGCGCGCTCCAATTGAGGGTCGCGATCGGCCAGCCTGTCTTCAAACGTATTCTTCACGTAGATGTCGGGCGATACGCCGGTCATCTCCAGGTCTTTCCCATCCAGCGTATAACAGCCCCAGGAAGGAAGGCGGTAAGACGACCCGTCTACCAATCCTTTTGCCGAGGTAAAGATGATCCAGCGATAAGTCTCCGTGCCAATAATCTTGCCTAGCTTCAGCTCCTTGAAACCAGCCGCAGTCATCTCCGCATCGCTGAGTGACTGTTCGTTAATGAGCAGCACGATGGGCTTTGCCGCAGGGGCAAAGTTACTCTGGGGCGACAGGTTTCCACCCCTGTACTTCCACTTCAGATAGGGCCGCTGCGACAGGAAGCGCAATACTTCATCATGCACGTTCCCGCCGGTATTGTACCGCAGGTCGAGTATAATAGCCTCCTTGTTATTTTCCTGGGCTACCATATCAAGCAGGAATTGCTCCAACTCTCCGGTTCCCATATTTTTCATGTAGGAGTATGCAATGCGGTTATGACCCAGTTGCTTCACACGCTGACGGTTACTGTTGATCCATTCATCATAAAAATTGCCTCGCAGCGCGCCGCTGCTTTGTGGATGTACCTTCGCGGTGACGGTCTTGCCTCCACGCTCAAGCGTAAGGGTCATCTCCTGTTCCAAAGAGGGCGTTGTAAAATACTGGTCGCGGTCTGCCGCAGGGTCTATTTTAACGCCGTTTACTGCCGTCAGAATATCACCAGCTTTTATATTTACACCTTCCCGCTGTCCGTTGCTCTTCGCGACAACATATTTCACTTTCAAGGGATTTTGCTCATCAAACACAATTCCGCTTTCGTTAGTCACATAATTAAGACGCTTGCCTTCTTCTGCTCCAAAACTATTGAAGCCTAAGTGAGAGGAATTCAACTCGCCCAGCATGTCGTTGAGCAGTATACGTAGATCGGCGCGACTTGTTACATGCGGTAAATATTGGGCATAACGTTGCTGCATCTTCGCCCAGTCTACCCCATGAAACTTCTCATCGTAAAAATTCTCTTCCAGTCCGGCCCATGTTTCATAAAACATTTGGTTGAACTCGCCCGCCAGGCTGCGGTTAAACTTATACCCCATATTCAAGGCGTCCATCCGGTTCATATCAATATTATACTTGTTGATGACACCCCGGCTAAGCGCATAATATTTACCACCAGCTTCTATAATTCCCGCATACCCGTCGGCAACCTTTTCGGTCTTGTTGGCTTCAAACGGCTCCAGAATGGTACGGTATACAGCCTGCGAGCCACCCTCGTGGTTGGACGTGTAGAACACATAGGTCTTATCACCTTTGGCAAATACGTCCATACCGTATTGTCCGCCAAATCCCGGACTGATCAACTCCACCCTATCCATAATGTCTTCGGTATTGATGACTATAACATTAGCTGGTTTAACAGGCTTGTCATCTTTGCCGCTTTTCTTCGCCGTGTCGGCTACCGATTTACCCTTGCTGTCTTTGTTCTTGCTGTCCTTACCTTTGGTATCCTTTTGAGCAGGCTTAGGCTCCGGGCTTTCCACCTTTTTTTCTTCAAAAAGCTCATCGAATTTGTCGCTTCTATAAGGTGCATCATAATTGTTGAGCGCCATGCGGTACACCTTACTGTTTTGCATGCCAAAGGGATAATTCGGCTTTGTCCGGTCGCTGGTAAAATAAATGTATTTGCCGTCGGGCGACCAAACTGGCGCGGCCTCAGTTACGCCTGTATTGGTCAGGTTTATGGTTTTGTTATTCTTGAGGTGATGCACCAGAACATCCTGTTCAAAATTACGGAATGCCGTAAAAAGCACATACTCACCATTCGGAGAAAAAGAAGGTCTGGAGTTCTGAAAAGCCCAGATTTCATCCTTTACAATGGTCTTACTGCCCATTGATTTCAAATCGAGCAGCCTGACTTCATTCCTGCCGCTCAGATATACTGCCTGGGTACGCTCTTTATTAAACACGATGTCCCTGTTGTTGGCATTATCGGAGCTTAGCTGTTTTATGTTGCCCTTTCCATCGGCCGCAATCGTAAAAAGGTTTTGGTAACCTTTATGCGTCTGATTAAACAGCAAAGTCTTATTGTCCGGAAGCCATTTGACTTCCATAGCGCGCTCCGCAAACCTGCCATTGGTAAGCGGCCGGCTGATCTTCCGTATAAACTTACCCTCGGCATCACTCACAAACAATTCGCCCCTGGATATAAAGGCCAGCTTCTTGCCGTCGGGCGACAAATCAAAGGCTGAGATCGATCCACGCACGTCGTACTCCTGCTCCTTGTTAAGGACATCGTTCCGGGAAATGGCCACATTTAGGAGTTCCGAACGCTTTGAAGCAACATCATATAGATAAAGTTGATAATCTTTTTCAAAAACTATTTTATTTCCTGATGCAGCAACAAACGGGCGCTTAATAGACGAATCAAAGCGTGTTAAAGCTGTTTTCTTGCCCCCATCAAAGGTGTAGAGGTTATATTCCTCGTTACCTTCGTCTGAAGCAAAATACACCTTACCGTTTCTGTCTACACTGGCCCAAAAATCTTTCCCGATATAGTTGGTGTATTGTTTATAAACCTTCGTCTTGGGATTATATGACTGTACGTCCGGATTATAGGCCCCCTTATAGCGTTTACGATTGGCAAAATTTCTGCTCTCCCAGGTATCGTTGAAAAACAGTTCCCCATTGGGTGCTTCCGCAATGTTATGCACCGTGTTAAAATAATTGCTGAATAACCGGCGGGCAGTACCTCCCATCACATCCACGCGGTATCCAGCATACATATTATAGCGTCCTGAAGTGAAGTAAATGGTCTTCGAATCCCAACCCCAGCCGTCTACCTCATCTCCGGCATCATGATGTGTAAGCTGCCGGATGGTTCCCCCGCCTAAAGGCATAACATACACATCGTAATTGCCATATTGATCGGAGGAAAACGCCAGCCATTTTCCATCGGGCGATACCCGCGGACTGATCTCATTTCCCGGCATCGCCGTAATCCTGCTGGCCTCGCCTCCCGCTGTAGCCACCTTCCACAAATCGCCTTCATAACTAAAGATAACCGTTTGCCCGTCGGGCGTTAGCGTTGGATAAGCCGTAAAGCGGGCATCACTTTGTGCATAGGCGGAAGTGCTGCAAACCATGAGCGCAGCGGCTATGCCGTAAACGAGTTTTTTCATACGTATTTGGGGTCTGTTTGTGGTTTTTATTCTGTAAATTACCAAATATATGTATTTTTCGTCCATAATTAATTTGTCCTGTTGAAAGTCGTACACTTAAATACATATGAAGGAAATGGTGGAGCTGGCAGGGCCTGCCTGCGGCTGAATGATGCGCTCAACGCGTCCGGAGCAGACTCCAGCGTGATGGTCTATTACCAGTTTAAGCCAAGCAGTAAAACGGGATCCTTCAGCAACACGATGATTCAGAAAGCCGCCGCGGTTTTTAATATCCTGTCGGAGCGTTACCTCTCTAAGGCTGTAACCAAAGCGCTTAAAACACCTTTCTCCCTCCAGTGGTTCGGACGCTCGGTGATCAAACATCCGGCACTTCAGGGAGCCGACATCATCCACCTGCACTGGGTTAATCATGGTTTCCTTTCACCGAAGTTTATCGCACAGCTGGACGAGCTGGAAAAGCCGATTGTCTGGACTTTTCACGATAGCAATGCCTTCACCGGCGGATGCCATGTGCGGTATTCCTGTGAGCACTTCCATAAAGAATGCGGGCATTGCCCGCTGCTTAAGTCGAGCGGACCCAACGATCAGTCGCACCAGACCTGGCTGCGCAAAAAGAGGGCTTATTCTGAGCTGAACTGTCATATTATAGCGCCGAGCAACTGGATGGCGGCCTCAGTTAAAATGAGCAGTCTGATGGGTTTCCGGGAAGTCACCGTAATTCCAAACACCATCGAAACCAAGATCTTCAAGCCTTACGTGAAGACTGAAGCCAAAAGGATACTCAGGATAAACCCTGACAAATTTGTGCTGATGAGCGGCTTTATGCCGTCGAGCGACGACAAACACAAAGGCACTCCTTATTTGCTTGCTGCGCTCAACGACCTCGCTTCCCGCCCGGGGGTCGACAAGGAGCGTATTGAGCTGATCGTTTTTGGAAATAAGCCGAACACGGAGATGCCGGATTTTCCGTTTAAAACTACTTTTCTCGGCACTATCAGCAACGATGAGCACCTGGCAAAATGTTATTCGGCAGCCGATGTATTTGTTACCCCCTCCCTGGAAGATAATCTTCCCAACACTGTAATGGAAAGCCTGGCCTGCGCGACACCGGTGGTTGCTTTCAAAACCGGGGGCATACCCGACATGGTGAAGCACCTTTTGAACGGCTACCTGGCTGAATATGAGTCGGCAGCCGACCTTGCTACCGGGATGGAATGGCTTTATCATGAAGAACATGCGGCCGAGATCCAAAAGGAGGCCAGAAAAACCATTTTATCACAATTCTCTGAAGAAGTTATTGCGCAAAAACACTTATTATTGTATCAGTCACTGATTGATTTACAACCGCGCTAACTTTAAAAAACTGCATGCTGCCCAAGCTAAGTGTTATCACCATCGTATACAATAATGTAAGGGATATTGAGCGCACCATGCTTTCAGTACTAGGTCAAACCTACAGAAACATCGAATATATTGTCATCGACGGAGCGTCGACCGATGGTACCCGGGAAATCATCGGCAAGTACCAGTCGCAGCTTGCCGGGTTTATATCTGAACCGGACAAGGGGATTTATGATGCCATGAACAAAGGGCTTGCGCTGGCTACGGGCGATTATGTTTTATTCATGAACTCCGGAGATGAAATTTATGCGCCTGTAACTGTGGCTGAAGTTTTCGACAGTTCCGATTCGGCAGATATTTATTATGGGGAAACAGAGATGTATGACGCCGAATGGAAGAGCCTGGGACAACGGCGACACTGCGCTCCCGAGGTGTTCAACTGGCGCAGCTTCCGGTATGGGATGACGGTAAGCCATCAGGCGATTTACATCAGACGAAGCATTACCACGCCTTTCGATCTCCGTTATAAGTATAGCGCCGATATTGACTGGATCATCAAAGCTGCCAAGCGCGCTTCGAGCATCGTTAACACCCGGATGTATGTTGCCAAATATCTTGTGGGCGGCATATCCAAGAAAAAACACCTGGCCAGTTTGAAAGAACGCTTCCACATCCTTTCAAAATACTACGGGCTGATTCCCAACGTCATTAACCATGTATTTATAGCGGTGAACTTGCTCAGTTATTATATCCGGCACCGGCGTACCAACGACTAATCCGCTGGCTGAACTAGCCCGTCAAATAAAAAAATGACAAACAATCTTCCGGCCTATCTGTCCTATATTCCGTGATGGGCGCAGGGCATGCGCCTCTATTGATCATCAATTAAAATTTGTATTATGGGACAATTAAGCAACAGAACGATAGCCGTGCTATCTGAGAACGGCTTTGAAGAATCAGAGCTGACAAGTCCGGTTCAACGCCTTCGCGAAGAAGGAGCTACTGTACATATCATCTCTTCCGAGCCTGGAAAAATCCAGGCCATGAAAGGCGATCGCGACTGGACGATTGAAGTAGATGTGGACAAGACCTTAGCGGAAGCAAACCCAGGCGACTATACCGGCTTGCTCCTTCCCGGCGGTGTACTGAACCCCGATTCACTGAGAAAGAATGAGGATGCCCTCAGCTTTGTTAAAGCATTCTTTGAAGCAGGTAAACCAGTGGCTGCCATTTGTCACGCGCCACAGGTATTGATCTCTGCTCAGGTTGTGGAAGGTCGAAAGCTGACATCGGTAAAAACGGTTAAGGTAGACCTTGAAAATGCCGGGGCAAACTGGGTAGACGAGGAAGTAGTGGTAGACCAGGGACTGGTAACCAGTCGCGGTCCGCAAGACCTACCGGCCTTCAACGACAAAATCGTAGAGGAATTTGCCGAAGGCGTACATGAAGGTCAGCATGCCTGATGGCAGTTGACCGTTCACTTATAAAAAAGGGCCTGATTAAAATCAGGCCCTTTCTCTTATTGGAACTTCTTGGCGTTTATCTTACGCTCATTTTCTGTGAGATATATTTTACGCAGACGCATGCTCTGCGGAGTCACCTCAATGTACTCATCCGCCTGGATATATTCCATAGCTTCTTCCAGCGAAAACTTGATCGCCGGTGCAATACGGGTGTTGTCGTCACTTCCTGAGGCACGCATGTTGGTAAGTGCCTTACCTTTTACTACGTTAATAACAAGATCATTGTCGCGGATGTGCTCACCAAGGATCTGCCCCTCGTAAATGTCTACACCAGGCTCTACGAAGAACCTGCCGCGATCCTGCAATTTATCAATTGAATATGCCGTAGTAGTACCCTTCTCCATAGATACAAGTACGCCATTCATGCGTCCAGGAATTGTTCCTTTCCATGGCTCGTAAGCCTTGAAGCGGTGCGCCATGATAGCCTCACCTGCTGTGGCGGTAAGCACATTATTCCGGAGGCCGATAATTCCGCGTGAAGGAATCTCAAATTCCAGGTGCTGAAGATCTCCTTTTGGCTCCATGATGTGGAGTTCGCCTTTACGCTGTGTAACCAGCTCGATAACCTTACCGGCAACCTCTCCGGGAACATCAACGATCAGGGTCTCAACCGGCTCACATTTTACGCCGTCTATTTCTTTTACGATAACCTGTGGCTGACCAACCTGGATCTCATAGCCTTCGCGACGCATAGTCTCGATAAGTACAGACAAGTGAAGAATACCCCTTCCGTAAACCAGGTATGCATCAGGCGATTCTGTCTCAACCACTTTCAGGGCCAGGTTCTTCTCCATTTCTTTATAGAGACGTTCCTTTACGCGTTGTGAAGTCACAAACTTACCTTCTTTACCAAAGAACGGCGAGTTATTGATCGTGAACAGCATGTTCATCGTAGGCTCGTCAATTTTAATTACCGGCAGTTGTTCTGGTGCATCAAAATCGGCGATAGTATCACCAATCTCAAAACCTTCTATCCCTACAACCGCACAGATATCACCAGATTTTACCTCGGCAACCTTAATCTTACCAAGACCTTCGAAGGTATAAAGTTCCTTTACTCTCGACTTGACCATTTTGCCGTCACGCTTGATCAACGTAACCGGCTGGTTTTCTTTGATAACACCACGGTGTACGCGGCCAATAGCGATACGACCTACGAATGAAGAATAATCGAGCGATGTAATCTGCATTTGCAGCGTACCTTCGTTGACGGGTGCAGGAGGTATATTCTCAACAACTGCATCAAGCAACGCGAATATATCCGTCGTCGGCTTTTTCCAGTCGGTACTCATCCAGCCCTGCTTAGAAGATCCGTAGATCACCGGGAAGTCGAGTTGCTCCTCAGTAGCCTCCAGGTTAAAGAATAATTCAAAAATCTGTTCGTATACTTCTTCCGGACGGCAGTTCTCCTTATCCACTTTGTTGACCACCACAATGGGCTTCAACCCTAGTGACAAGGCTTTCTGCGTCACAAACCTTGTTTGAGGCATGGCTCCTTCGAAGGCATCACACAAAAGAAGCACGCCATCGGCCATCTTCAGTACGCGTTCTACCTCTCCACCAAAGTCGGCGTGACCAGGGGTGTCTATAATGTTGATCTTAACATCCTTATATTGGACCGAAACGTTTTTAGAAACGATAGTGATACCGCGCTCACGTTCCAGGTCATTGTTATCAAGTATTAACTCTCCTGTTTGTTCGTTGTCCCGAAAAATGGAACAGGAGTGTAAGATCTTGTCAACCAATGTGGTTTTGCCATGGTCAACGTGCGCTATAATAGCTATGTTTCTGATTTTTTGCATAAATGCCTTGTAAAAATTTGGCGCAAAGATACGGTTTATTTTTATAAATCAATTTGTTATGCTAGACTAAGATGACGGATCTGCTCCCGGCACGTAGACGACTATGGTTATAAAATGGTAAGTAACGAGAAGCATGATAACAGGGAGATAACAGGGGGTTAACAGGGGCATTACAGGGAGATCATAGGGCAAAGTCCCTATTAGCCCCCTTACAAAGCCCTGTTAAATAATTGTTGAAATCGAACTAAAAGTTAAACAAGATCATTGCGGTTAGGATTTACATTGGAGAGACCAAGTTTTGATTTCTAACGCCTATATTTGACTTATGGATTTTCAGGTTGTACTTGCAGGGTTATTATTTGTGGCCGCACTGTTTTATATCGGTCGCCTGATATACCGTTCTGTATCGCCCAAGCGAAACGGCTGCGGCTCTAACTGCAAATGTGGTGTAGATTTTTCGAACATTAAGCCCTAGCAGCAATGCTCCAGCGCTTCAAAGAGTACCTTCAAACCAAAGTTGCCATTACAGATGAGCAGTTTGGTTTAATTACCGCGCACCTCAGGATAAAGGATTTTGACAAGGGTGAAATGATCCTGATGAAGGGCGAAGTGTCATCGCATGTGTACTTTGTACTGGAGGGCCTGCTCAGGAGTTATTCTATTGACAGCAAGGGAAAAACACACATTATTCAGTTTGCACCGGAGCAGTGGTGGCTATCGGAACGGAATGGCATCCTGTTTAATGAAGAGTCGGAGTTCTTCCTGGATGCTGTAGAGGCTACTAAAGCAATCGTGCTGCCTAAGGATTTTATCATGGAATCTTCGAAGGTTGTACCCTGCATGGCCGACCTGAACAATACCATGCTCAATAATGCGATCCGCTTTATGCAGCGCCGCATCAATATGCTGTTAAGCGCTACCGCTGAAGAGCGATACCTGAATTTTATTAAGCTCTATCCCAACCTTACGCTTCGCGTTCCTCAATGGATGATCGCCTCTTATCTCGGCATTACACCGGAATCACTTAGCCGGGTAAGAAAAGATCTGGCGCACAGGAATTTCTTAACATAGGTCAACGTCCGGGGAAAACCGCATGCCTAACTTTGTGTTGTTGAAAGACAGTAATTTGTTAACTCTAAAAACACGATAATTATGGCAACAACAACATGGACACTCGATCCTACACACAGTGAACTTCAGTTCAAAGTAAAGCACCTGATGATTACTACGGTAACCGGCAGCTTAAAGATTTTTAATGCATCGGTAACCACCGAGGGTGATGATTTTGAGAACGCCCAGGTAAGTTTCGAAGCGGAGACCGCGTCGATCGACACTGGAAATTCGGACAGGGACAATCATTTAAAGAGTGGCGATTTCTTCGACGCAGAAAAGTACCCTTCTATCAGCTTCCGATCTTCTGCTATAACAAAAGACGGTAGTGATTATGCCGTTCAGGGCGATTTGACAATTAGAGATGTAACCAGGCCGGTGAAACTGACCGCAGAATTCGGCGGTATTGCGACAGATCCATGGGGGAATACCAAAGCTGGTTTTACCTTAAGTGGCAAAATTAACAGAACGGACTTCGGGCTTACCTGGAATGCAGCACTGGAAACCGGAGGTGTGATGGTAAGCGAAGAGGTTAAGATTGCGGGTGAGCTGCAGTTTGTGAAAGGAGCTTAACATGAATGCAATAAAAAGTGTGTCGGCCGTGCTAAACGCGCCGGCACCACATATGGTAGGCGATGGATTCCGGGTACACAATTTCTTTCCGAATGGATACAAAATAAATATGAGCCCGTTTTTCCTGCTCGACTATAATGCCAGGATCGAGTTTTCGCCCAGGCAGGAGCCCCGGGGCGTGGGTGTGCATCCGCACCGTGGCTTTGAAACAGTTACAATAGCCTATCATGGCGCCGTGTCGCATCACGACAGTGCAGGCAACAGTGGCACCATTTTCCCGGGGGACGTGCAATGGATGACTGCGGGCCGTGGGGTATTGCACAAGGAGTATCATGAGCAGCAGTACAGCCTTACGGGCGGCCCGTTCCAAATGGTGCAACTTTGGGTAAACCTGCCTGCGCGGTTTAAAATGACAGATCCGAAATATCAGGACATCAGACGTGGAAATATGGCTGGTTATTCGCTCGAAAATGGCGGAGGCGTTGTGGAGGTAATTGCTGGCGAATACAAGGGGCTACAGGGGCCAGCCAGTACGTTTTCTCCGCTGCATTTGTATAATGCGCGCTTAAATGCTGGCGGGAAAGCTGAGTTTACGCTTCCGGCTAGCTATAACACGGGCTTTATGGTGGTGGATGGAAGCGTGCGGATTAACGGATCCGCAGATGACGAAACAGCCATAGCCGTAGCCGATCAGTTTGTTCATTTTGAGCACTCTGGTGCCCTGATTGAACTTGAGGCCATAGAGAATGCTACGGTACTCATCATGAGCGGAGAGCCTATTGACGAACCCATTGCACAGTACGGTCCTTTTCTCATGAACAAACCGGAAGAAATTGATCAGGCGATTGCCGACTATAATGAAGGTAAGTTCGGCTACCTGGAATGATCTGCCTTTTGGATAAGGCAAACCGCGTAGGCCACCACGCCCTCTTCGCGCCCAATGAAGCCCATTTGCTCATTGGTAGTGGCTTTTATGGAAATGTCCTCGACCGGTATACCCGTAGCTTCGGAAATATGTTGCTGCATAGACGGAATATGCGGATTGATTTTAGGCGCTTCGAGGCATAGCATGGCATCTATATTGCCTATAAGCCATCCTTTTTCTGAAAGAAGTTTCACGGATTCTCTGAGCAGGATCAGACTGCTTATGCCTTTCCACCGGGGATCGGTGTTTTTGAAATGAAAGCCAATGTCGCGGAGATTGGCGGCGCCAAGCAGTGCGTCGCAAATCGCATGGAGCAAAACGTCTGCATCGGAGTGCCCGTAAGCCCCCTTGTGGTGAGGCAGTGTTACGCCACCTACAACGAAAGGATGACCATCTTTTAACTGGTGAACATCAAACCCGAATCCAACTTTTATCTTCATGGTGCTGTTTATTTCAAACCGCTTTACTGCGGGTGACCAAAATTAAGCAATAAACCTAACCTAATCGTATTGGCGACAAGATTCTGTTGCGTATTCGCAATCAGATAAGAAAAATCGACTTGCAGCCACTGATGCTTTAGTCCCCCGCCCACTGTAAAATACCGCTGCCCGCTATCCCATAGTCCGTAGTGATAACCCGTCCGGAGCGCGAAACGGTTTCGGCACCAATATTCCATACCCGCAGCGGTCCATCCTTCGGTATTGTAATCGGCTGCCAGCGTAAGTTCATTATACTCGCCGAACAGTATTGTTGATGCCCCGCCGATACGGACAGCGGATGGCAGGGTTTGCTCTTCTCCCAGGCCGCCTGTTGTACTGACATGCATGCCGATGTTGGCGATATGAATACCGCCAGCGACAATAGCTTCCATGCCCATGATATGGGCTGGCCTCTTGTAAAATGTCGAAACATCAACAGCCATAGCCCGAACATCGGTAAAAGCTGAAGATATGTACCTTAAACTCGTTGCCAGCGAAAACTGATCGCCGAACTTACGGGCGTAGGCCAGATCAAAGGCATATTCTCCTGGGGCAAACGTACCTAGATCTTGCTGACCAATGTCTGTCAGCCTGATTTCGCCTGCCGAAAAGAAACGGAGTGAAGAAGCCACCGAGCCATTTTGACCTGCACGAAAAAAGCTGCTGACGTAAGCGAGGCCGACGTCGCTTACGGCATTTGGCATCCATGGGCAGTAAGAAACGGCTAATCCATAGTCACTTTCTGCAAATGCGAGTTTAGCGGGGTTAATGCTTGGTGTGTTGGCGTCTGGACTTACGGCTACACCCGCACCAGCCATTCCGCCCGATCGAGCGTCGGGCGTGATCAATAACACTGGAAACAAGGTAGCACCACCCGGCTTCCCTGCATGGTTAGAAACGGAAGTCTGAGCTGCAAGTTTTGTAGCGCAGATGGCAATGCATACGCCCCATAAAACGCATGCTGTTGACGAGGAAAATCTCATGGGCTAAGTTAATAAGTATTGATGTTTGGGCACAAATGCCTTAAGTTTTTTGTGGAGTGCTTGTTTTTTCGTATTTTTAAACGTTATTGTTACAACTGCGACCAATCTGATGAAAAACATTTACATCTACACTTTGGGTTCTTTTTTAATGGCTGTGACGCTGCTTTCCTGCAAGCCTAAGTCGGCCGTGTCCGACAAAACCGGAATGGCTTATAACAAACAGGAATACGGCGGCTTTCAGGTGAACAACAAGTTTAAACGGGGCCCGGGACCAGGTCTGGTGGAAATTGAGGGTGGTGTCTTTGTGATGAGCGGAAGCGCTATCGCCATTCCCGGTCAGGAGCTTAGTGAGTACAATCATAAAAGGGAGACAACAGTTTCGTCATTTTACATGGATGAAACGGAGGTTTCAAATACAAACTGGCTGGAATATCTGAACTGGATCAGAACAAACTTTCCAACTGATTACGAATATTATTACAATGAATTGCCCGACACGTTGGTGTGGCGCAGGCCTCTTTCTTATAACGAGCCGTATGTGGACAACTATCTGAGGCATCCTGCCTATCAGGATTATCCGGTGGTAGGTGTGAGCTGGGAACAGGCAGAGCGCTATTGTGCGTGGCGGACAGATCGGGTTAACGAACTTCTGCTTCGTGAGCGTGGTTATATGACGAGTTTCCGCGACTTGAACGGATCAAATGGCACGGCGGCTAATGCCAATACCGCGAATAGATCTACCGCGCCGTTTAGTACTGGTGCTTATCTTACCGGGCAGCATGATGACATGGGAAAAAATGCAATTAAGGACCTGAATCCGGCAAACGCAGCAGCAGGCCAAAACGCCGGGGCAAACTCAGGCACCAGAAATGTCAGGTTAGAAGATGGTATCCTGAAACAGCCGTATCGCTTACCTACTGAGGCAGAATGGGAGTACGCAGCATTAGGGCTCATTGGCAATACCCAATATGAAAATATTTACGAGAATAAGATTTATCCTTGGAGCGGACTTGGCGTAAGCTCTGCCAAGAAAAGTACCCGCGGTATGATCTTGGCGAACTTTAAGCGTAGCAAGGGGGATTACATGGGCGTAGGGGGCTCTTTGAACGATAAAGGGGGGCTGACGGTTGCAGTGCGCTCGTATTTGCCAAACGATTTTGGTTTGTACAATATGGCAGGCAACGTGAATGAGTGGGTAGCCGATGTATACCGGGCGAAGACCTTTGAAGCGGCCGATGCGTTTAACCCGTACCGTGGAAACTTTTATACCGATAAAAAGGTTGCTGATCCTGCTACTGGAAGGGTTGAACTAGACAAGTATAACAGGCCTGTGATGGTTGCCGCTGCTTCGCCCAGAAAACAAACCTGGGCGGAAAAACAGGCTGCAGCTGCGGCTGGGGTGCCGGATTCTGCAAGGGTAACTGCATATGCGGATCAGAGAGGTTACCGTGACCCGGCTACAGATCTTTATGGTGAAACGACGTTGATTAACGATAAATCGCGTGTATACAAGGGCGGTTCATGGGACGATCAGGCTATGTGGCTAAATCCGGCTGCCCGGAGATTCTTGCAACAGGATCAAAGTACTGCTGATATAGGCTTTAGATGTGCTATGACTATGCTTGGTGCACCGGAGATTAGATCAACTGGTAAACCGCAATTCAAGCAGCGCCAGGCGAAACCGTTCCGGTCAAGATAAGGATTTAATGAAATTGAATCAGCACCTGGTTCTTTTCTACTTTATCGCCTTGATTTACGAGAATCTTTTGGATTGTAGCATCTGCGGGTGCCTTAATGCTGTTTTCCATTTTCATTGCTTCTAATACGACCAAACCTTGCCCTTTGATTACCTCCTGCCCTTCAGTGACCGGCAGGCTTAGTACAAGGCCAGGCATGGGAGCTTTCAGCTCCTTTACTTTTCTGGCGGAAGCTGCATCTATACCCATCTTCTTTAAAAGATCGTCGAACTGGTCGGTAAGACTTACTTGATAGATATTGCCGTTGACTTTGACCTGAGCGGTCTTTTCTTCACTGTTATGCGCAACCAGTTCTACCTCGTACGATTTGTTATGGTGAAGAACGTGCAGGTTTCGTTCTCCAAGCTCTTCAATATCGAAAAGGACTTCTTGATTGTCTATCTGAATGGCGTCTTTACCGACTGTGATTTCAAATATCTCCTTATCGTTGACTTTTGCTTTCATACCTATTGTGTTAATGCGTATTGAATCAGATTGGCACCCATTTTAAGCGCCTGCAAACGACTTTCCTGTGTGTCGCCTGGATATGTGCCATAGTCTTCCCATCCGTTGCCTAAATCACTCTCATAGCTGTAAAAGCAGATCACCCGGCCTTTGAGGATTAGGGCTAATCCTTGTGGGCGCTTATTGTCGTGTTCATGGATTTTGGGTAGTCCCTTTGGAAACTTAAATTTTTGATTGTAAATAGCGTGGCTGACTGGTAACTCTGTAAAACTGAGTTCCGGAAATACTTTCTTCATTTCCTTCCGGATAAACCGGTCAAGTCCATAATTATCGTCAATATGCAGAAATCCGCCAGCAGTAAGGTATCTCCGAAGGTTGCTGGCTTCGCTTTCACTGAAAACAACATTTCCGTGGCCTGTAAGATATATGAACGGATAGTTGACAAGCTCCGGACTGCCCGCATCTATAACGACCTCCTGAGAAGCGAAGTTCGTGAGCAGGTTCTTGTTACAAAAGTCAATTATGTTGGATAAAGCGGTACGATTTGCATACCAGTCGCCCCCCCCGCTATACTTAAGCCTGCCGATCTTGTAGGTTGGTACCCGAAAACCTATAAGAAGAACTGCAGCCAGGCAGGCCAGAGCAAATATATATCCTGGCCTTTTGTTCATCTGTTTAAGTAATTAATTTCAAAACATGCGGCGAGTGCAGCGGTCTCTGTACGCAACCGTGACGACCCAAGTGAAACAGGTGCGTAACCTTTACTCTGGGCAAGTTCAATTTCTGAGGACGCAAAATCACCTTCCGGACCGATCAGTATAGTATATCGCTCATACGGGCGGCAGAGTTGACTTATGTAGGCCTTCTCACTGTCTTCTTCGCAGTGTGCGATTAGCTTGCGTTGTTTGACGTTACCGTCAACAGCAGAGCTGATATCAGACCGCAGAAAATCCGTAAGACTGGCCTGAGGATTCAAAATCGGATGATAGGCTTGGAGCGACTGCTTAACTGCAGAAGTGATGACCTTTACAAGCCGATCATGCTTAACCACTTTCCGCTCCGAGCGGCTGCATATAACTGGAGTGATTTCGTCGATACCGATTTCAGTAGCCTTCTCCAGAAACCATTCGAGACGATCGATGTTTTTTGTAGGCGCAACAGCTATATGCAGGTGATGATTCCGCTGTTGATGATTTTGCTTGGATTCAAGAATATGAAGGTGCACATTCCGCTGACCTAAAGAACTAATCTCCGCGGTATACAGCCCACCTCTCCCATCTACAAGGTGCACAACGGAACCGCGAACTAACCTGAGTACTTTGATACAATGCCTGCTTTCTTCCTCATTCAAGACATATTGATCTGAATTGATGTCTGGTGTATAAAAAACATGCATAGCACGGATTTAGTGGTTATCTACCATGTCGTTCTTGTTGATAACGAGTTCAAGTTTGATGGTTTCAATATTTTGCTCTGTCTTCTTCAAAATTGTGAAGAGATAACCGTAGCATTCTTCACTGTCGCCAACTTCGGGGATCTTACCGAAAGAATGGGAAACCAGTCCGCCCACAGTATCGAAGTCACCATCTTCCGGCAGATCGTGCGGCAAATGCTCGTTGACATCATAAACAGTTGCATAGGCATTCACGATGAACTCATTGTCTGATACCCTTTCGACGATGGGCTTTTCTTCATCATACTCATCCTGAATTTCACCAACAATCTCCTCCACAATGTCTTCGAGAGTTACCATACCCGCGGTACCACCGAACTCGTCTATTACAATGGCAATTTGTATGCGCTTCTGCTGAAGCTCACTGAGCAGGTCGTTAATTTTCTTGGTCTCAGGTACAAAGTAGGGCTTCCGTATAATGTCCTTTAATGCCCAGTCTTTGTTATCGGCCAATAATGGTAAGATATCCTTGGCATGAACGATACCGACGATCTTGTCGATTTGCTCGTCATAAACCGGCATACGGGAATAACCTTCATTAATAACCATGGCAATGACCTCCTGCCGCGGAGCGGAAAGCTCCACTCCAGAAATTTTGGTTCTGGGAACCATGATGTTCTTAACAACACGCTCGTTAAAATCAAACACGTTCTTGATAAGCTCGTGCTCATTGGTATCAAGCGCACCGCTCTCCTTACCCTGATCAAGCAGGTAATATAGTTCTTCGGTGCTGTGCACCGATTCATGACCTCCTACACTGGATATTCCAAACAGCTTCAGGATGACATTGGCTAAGCCGTTGAGCACAAAAATAAAGGGTCGGAAAACCCAATAGAAGGCCTGAAGAGGCAAAGATACGAATAAAGTAGTAGCGACGGGACGTTGGATAGCGACCGACTTAGGTGCGAGCTCGCCAAACACGATGTGCATCACCGTTATGAAAAGGAAAGCAATAATGGTAGATATGGAAGAGATATAAACTTCAGACAGGTTAAAGTTGATCAGCAGGTCATGGACAATAGTGTGCATGACAGATTCACCAACCCAACCCAGACCCAAAGAAGCCAAAGTAATACCCAGCTGAGTAGCAGCCAGATATCCATCGAGGTGTTGTGTGATGTGTTTTGCAATGTTCGCTACACGGCTCCCGGATTTGGCTTTAATCTCGATCTGGGATGCCCTGACCTTGACAATAGCAAACTCAGCTGCTACGAAAAAACCGTTCAGTGCTACTAAAAAGAATGTTAAGAATATCTTAAAACCTTCCATTAAGACTGATTATTTCTAAACTTTTGGTTGTAAAGGTCTATACTTTCCTGTATGACTTTATGTGCATAACGAACTCCAAGCAAATGTTCTATCGTAACCTTCTTTTCCTCAAGCGCTTTGTAATCCTGAAAAAATTTGACGATTTCCTTCATGGTATGCGGTGGCAGATCGGCCAAGTCATTAATATAGTTTACAGACATATCGTTCTTTGCCACTGCAATGATTTTATCATCCTGCTCGCCATTGTCTACCATGTGCATGACGCCAATGACCTTAGCTTCGATTATAGAAAGCGGATATACATCCACTGAGCAAAGCACCAGAATATCCAGAGGGTCGTTGTCATCACAATAGGTTTGAGGAATAAACCCGTAATTGGCCGGATACATCACTGAAGAAAAAAGAACCCGGTCGAGCTTGATCAGGTTGGAATCTTTATCAATTTCGTACTTAGCTTTCGATCCTTTCGGGATTTCGATGATTGCGTTTACTGTGGTTGGCAGGTTGTCTCCAGGGGATACGCTGTGCCACGGGTGATTGTCGTATTTACTCATTCGTGTTTATTGTTCAAAATTTGTTTGTTCGTCCTCAGCAACCTTTACTACTCGCTTTCTTACAAAGGTAATAATGAGCGGGATTGTTGTTATTAAAATGAATCCAATTATGATGTATAATAAATAATCATTGATTTCCTTTTCAAACCGTCTTCCAAGGAAATAGCCCAGCAAAGTTAATGATGCTATCCATATTATAGCACCTGTAATGTTATATAATGCAAATCTCCTGAAGTCTAACTTTACCACACCAGCAAAAATCGGTGCAAAGGTCCTGACTATAGGCACGAAGCGTCCCATAATCAACGCGAAGGCACCCTGCTTATGATAATATTCTTCTGCTGCTTTGAGGTAGCGCTTTTTAAAAAAGAAAGAATCCTTTCTTTGATACAATACCGGTCCGGTTTTCCGGCCAAACCAATAGCCGGTAAAGTTCCCAAGTATTGCTGCAATACAGAGTGTAAAGATCAATAAATAAATGTTCACGTCCAGTTTCCCGGTGGCCACAAACATTCCCGCAAGGAAAAGCAGGTAATCTCCGGGGAGAAAGAAGCCAAAAAAAAGACCGGTCTCTGCGAAGATTACGAAGGTTACTACATAAAAACCACCTTCTCTAAGTAATTTTTCGGGGTCTACAAACTGGTGTAAGGCGGTCCAGAGATCTTGCATAGTTCAATTATTCGTAAAACTACAAATAATTATCTAGACATGTGTTTATATCAGATCTAAAATTAGCCCTGGATAAATGCCCACTGCGATGGTAACAACAAGCGAAAGAAAGACAACGAGGCGGTACTGAAAGGGGGTGTCTAAGGCAATCCCATTTCCTTCTTTGAAGTACATAGCAACAATCACTTTGAAATAGTAGTAGAAGCCGACCAGCGCATTTAAGATAGCAAAAGCAACCAAATAGATGTGATATTCGTTCATCACGTTCAAAAACATCAGATATTTTCCGATAAAGCCTGCGGTAAGTGGAATTCCAGCGAGTGACAACATGGAGACGGTAAGCGCGAAGGCCATAAATGGATTCAATTTAGCTAAACCATTGAAGCTGTCGAAGTGGTCGTTTCCCGTCTTCTGCTTTACAAGGATTAAAACAGCAAAAGCAGTAATACTGGCAAAACTATATGCAAGTGCATAGACCAGAACGTTGCTGGCTGACGAAGATGTAAGTGTAACGAGTGAAAAGAGCAGATAACCCGCATGAGATATGCTGGAATATGCGAGCATACGCTTAAAGTTACGCTGAAATAGTGCGGTGACATTGCCTACCAGCAACGTAAGGAATACTAAAGCTAACACCGGAGAGAGCCAGAAATCGTGTAGCGGCGCGAGCGTGTCTGCAAATAAACGCAGCAGGGCAGCGAAACCGGCGGTCTTCACTGCAGTAGACATAAATGTTGTAATTAACGTGGGTGCACCCTCATATACATCTGGCGTCCAAAAATGGAACGGAGCAGCACCTATTTTGAATGCAAGCCCAATAAGCAGGAGAATTAGACCTGGATAGAAAAGAGACGACACTTCTGCGTGGTTACCGACGAGATAATTCTTGATATCTACCAGATTAAAGGAACCGGTCGCTCCATAGATAAGGGTAATTCCGAACAAGAGGAAGCCTGTGGAAAAAGCGCCCATCAGGAAATACTTTAAAGAGGCCTCATTCGAAGCGAAATTACTTTTACGGATTCCAGCAAGAATGTAGAGGCTTACCGACATAATTTCCAAACCTATAAATAGCATGGACATGTTGGTATAGGAGACCATGATGACAATACCCGCTAAGGCAAACAAAATCAGCGTCAGATATTCTGCAATATTGTCACTTTGTGACGAAAAATAGTTCTCAGTTAAAAGCAGGATTAAAATCGTTGAAAGTACTGTTATAGCGGTAAACGCAAGTGCGAAATTGTCCATTTGCATCATTCCGAAGTACACACGGCTGGTATTCCAGGATGTGCATACAAATACTAGCGAGATTGCGAGACCAGCAAGGCTAATAGGAAGCAACGCTTTACGGGCTTTAAACAAGCCGGCGTAAAGTACTACTAGGGCAGTGACAGCAATGGTGATTATGATGTTCATTTGTTTATTTTACCGATGTTAATTTTTGGGATACTTGTTCTATTAATTGCTGTACGGCGGCTTCGGAGAGCCCGAGAACGGGTTTAGGGTAAACGCCTAGCACAATGATGAGCAGGCATACGATTACCAGTACAATACGTTCGGAACCTTGCACGTCCGTGAAAGATGAAGTTGTGTTGCTTTCCGGGCCAAGCATAATCCCCTGATACATCCGCAACATATACACTGCTCCGAAAATAATGGTAAGACCTGCGACTACAGCGATCCATGTACTGTACTGATAAACGCCTATAAGCAAAAGAAACTCCCCAATAAAGCCGCTGGTTCCCGGTAGCGCCACTGTGCCCATTATGATGATCAATGTAGCAATTGCCAAATGCGGTGCCTTGGCAGCAATACCCCCTAATTCAGCTATCCTAGTCGTATTAACTCTCCGGTTTATAATATCAAGCACAAAAAACAAACCGATGACATTAACACCATGACTCAACATCTGAATCATTGCTCCTTGCAGGCCTTGTGTATTGATTACAAATACGCCGGCAGAAATAAGACCAACGTGGGCTATGGAAGAGTATGCAACGAGCCGCTTGCTATCCTTTTGTGTAAAAGCTATTATAGAAGCATACACAATGCCAATCACAGAAAGAATGATAGCGAGATGGCCCCACTCCTGTATTCCCAGCGGAACGACAGGCAACAGCCACCGAATGAGCCCATATATTCCCATTTTAAGCATTATACCCGACAACAGCATCGTACCCGCGGTAGGTGCCTCTGTGTAAGTATCCGGCTGCCAGGTGTGAAATGGGAACACAGGCATTTTTATAGCAAAGGCAATGAAGAAAGCCCAGAATACCCAACCCTGTTGGACAACGTCCAAATTCAGACTATAAAAAGCCTGTAGATTGAAATTTGATTCTGGATTCTGTAAAAAAAGGTAGATGATACCTAAGAGCATAAAAAGTGATCCGCCTATAGTATACACAAAAAATTTCATGTTTACCCTGATCCGGTCTTTGCCTCCCCATACTGCACAAATAAAATAAATTGGTATGAGTGCAGCCTCCCAACCGATGTAAAACAAAAAGGCGTCCATAGCTGTAAACACAAGTAACAGTCCACTTTGCATGAAGAGGATGAGTGCGTAAAAGGTTCCCGGATGCTTATATTGGTGAGGAAAACTAGACAAAACAATCAATGGAATGAGTCCATTCGTCAGAAGCACAAGAATAATGCTGATCCCATCTATTCCAGCATGGAAATCTATACCCAGCTGTTGTATCCAGGGATAATTTACTTCAAACTGCACGCTGGAGTCGGGTGTGAATTTGGTAACAAGGGCGGCAGTAATAAGTAAAGAGACTAGTGATGAAACCAAAGCCACAAACTTCGAACTGTTGCCCGAAAAAACGGTAATCAGTGCACTGAGCAAAGGAAAGGATATCAGAAGGAGTATTAGTTCCATTAGCAGTTTTTGAACGACCTTTTATAAAGATAAATATGTATATAATAGCAGTGATATAATACCGGCAACCATCATGAAGATATAAAATCCAACATTCCCGGATTGTAAAAGACGCAGGCCTTTGCTTGTCTGAGCGGTTCCGGCACCAAGTCCGTTAACGAGCCCGTCCACGATCTTCTTGTCGACAACCCTATAGAATAATCCAGAAGCTGCATCAAGTGGCTTCCTGACTAGTGTGTCGTAAAGTTCGTCAAGATAGAATTTATTATAGGACACCTTAGCCAGCATCGGACGTTCGGTCTCGTCGGAAACCGGAACGTGGGCTTTTTTAATATATCTGGCATATGCAATTACTATGGAAACAATTACGCCCAAGACGGAAACAGCCATCAATATATACTCGGTTGCGTGATCTGGCGTTTTGCCTGAATATTTAATCACCGGACTTAACCAGTGGGATAGCCAATGACTTCCACCAAGTGCTTCAGGTACGCCTAAGACACCTCCGGCCGCCGACAATATTGCTAAAATAATAAGGGGGATAGTCATCGATGTGGGAGACTCGTGGATCTTTTCCTCGCCATAATGGGTTCCCCGATATGTGCCGTAAAATGTTAGAAATAACATTCGGAACATATAGAATGCCGTTAAGAATGCTCCAAAAAGAGCCACCATCCATAATACTTTGTTATGCGCGTAGACGTGGGCAAGGATTTCGTCTTTGGAGAAAAAGCCTGAGAATGGCGGCAGTCCTGCAATGGCTATGGTGCCGACCAACATTGTAATAAAGGTTACAGGTAGCTTCTTCCGCAATCCACCCATATGCCTCATGTCTTGCTCATGATGCAGGGCATGAATAACTGACCCTGCACACAAAAATAGAAGCGCTTTAAAAAAAGCATGGGTAATCACATGAAAGAATGCTCCTGTGTAGGCTCCAACTCCCAGTCCAAGGAACATATAGCCGAGCTGTGACACAGTTGAGTATGCGAGCACTTTCTTGATGTCATTTTGAGTGAGCGCGATGATCGCTGCCATAATTGCGGTCACCAATCCGACGATGGCTATAATATTCTGTACCATTGGTGCAAGATCGAAGATAACGCTGGATCTCGCGATCATGTATATACCTGCAGTTACCATTGTGGCCGCGTGTATCAATGCCGAGACGGGGGTGGGCCCGGCCATAGCATCGGGGAGCCAGGTAAACAACGGCAACTGTGCGGATTTACCGCAAGCTCCGATAAACAGCAACAGCGCAATTAGCGTAAGGGTCGAATCTTGTGCCAAAAGGTTTTGAACCTGGGGAAATACCTTGGAGAACTCTACACTGCCAAAGGTGGTGAATATGAAGAATACTGCAAGGAGGAAACCCAAATCGCCAATTCGGTTCATCACAAATGCCTTTTTCGCTGCAGATGCATAATTGCCGTTTGTATACCAAAACCCGATCAAAAGGTAGGAACAAAGGCCTACACCTTCCCAGCCGATAAACATAACGACATAGTTAGATCCCAAAACCAAGACTAACATGAAAAAGATGAAAAGATTGAGATAACTGAAAAATTTGCCAAACCCCGGATCGTCATGCATGTAGCCGGCGGAATATACATGTATCAGAAATCCGACACCAGTGACGATCAACAACATGATTGCACTGAGCGGATCTACTAAGAATGACAGGGGGATCTGCAGATAACCAGACGAGATCCAATCAAACAGGAAGACTTCATGGCTCTTTCCAACAGACGAACTGAGTTCTGTGAAGATGGCAATACTAAGGGCAAAAGAAAGAAATATCGCGCCGCTTCCTATGAAGCCTATCAGACTCTTTGAAAAGGTATTTCTTCCAACTCCGTTGATCAACGAGCCGATCAGCGGGATTAATGGAACCAGCCAAACTAAATCTAGTATCATTTTTTCTTCCATCTATTTATTACCATTTAAGGCGATTCAGTACATTAATATCTATGGATTGTGTGTTGCGGTAGACCATCACTATTATACTTAGCCCTACGGCTACCTCTGCTGCAGCGAGCGCCATTATAAAAAACACAAACACTTGGCCGGATGCATCATTGTGGTGCACTGAAAAGGCGGTAAGCAAAAGATTAACTGCATTAAGCATAAGCTCGACAGACATAAATATAACAATAGCATTGCGGCGCGTGAGCACGCCGATCACGCCTATTGTGAAAATAATAGCGCTTAACCAGAGATAGTGGTTTAGCGGCACGGCCTGCAGTTGATTTGTAATTTGATCCACTATACTTTTTCTTTCTTTGTTAACAATACTGAACCTACCATTGCTGAAAGCAATAAGATAGATGATAATTCAAAAGGTAACATAAACGGCCCGAATAGTTGTTGGCCAAGGTTTTTTAATAAGCCCAATCCCGGATCTTTTAATAAAACTGGATTTGATACGGTAGTGGCTTTCATGGAACCTATAAGAGTAACTACCAGGCAGCAGCCAGCAATAGTGCCAGTCACTTTAACCAGTGTGGATTTTAGTGGCTCATTGTCTTTGTTCAGGTTGAGCAACATCAACACGAAGAGAAATAGCACCATAATGGCACCCATATATACAATGAAGTTGACCACTGCAAGAAATTGTGCGTTCAACAAAATGTAATGCACCGTAAGGGTAAAGAAGGTGAGTATAAGATAGAGAACACTATGCACCGGATTTCTGGAAGATATAACCATCAGCGAAAACACAACACTAAGAGTAGCTACGAAATAAAATACAGATGCGCCCATTTATTTCTTATTTAAGGGTTGTTCCACCAACTTATCTTTTCCATAGATGAAATCCTTTCGCAAATAATCCGCTGGCACAATAGGACCATCCAGATAAATTGCCTCTTTTGGACAGGCTTCTTCACACAGGCCACAAAAGATACATCGAAGCATATTGATCTCATAAACGGCTGCATATTTCTCTTCCCGGTAAAGATTCTTCTCTTCAGGCTTGCGCTCCGCAGCTACCATTGTGATGGCTTCTGCCGGACAAGAAAGCGCACAAAGGCCGCAGGCGGTGCAGCGCTCTCTTCCTTCTTCATCTCGCTTAAGAGAATGCATACCCCTGAAATTGACGGAAAATTCACGCTCTTGTTCTGGATACCGAATGGTAGCCTCTTTTTTAAAAAGATGACTAAATGTTACTGAAAGACCTTTAGCGATAGCAGGGAGATACATCCGCTCTGCTAACGTAAGCGGCTTTTGTGCGAGAACTTTCTTTTTATTGGTTAATGGCTCCATTAAACCTCCTATAGTTATCCGACGTTGCGGTGATTAAAACTTTTCAATTATTGCTATGACTATACCGGTAATGACAATGTTTGCAATAGCCAGTGGTATTAGTGCCTTCCAACCCAAATGCATTAACTGGTCATACCGGAAACGCGGGATCGTCCATCTTACCCACATAAAGAAGAATATAAAGGCAAATATTTTTGCAAAGAAGACCAGCGTCCCGATCAAGGGACCTATAACCGGACCTGTTTGTGCTAAGACCCAATCCATCCCAGGATAGTTGTAACCTCCAAAATAAAGCGCGGCCATGACTGCAGACGAAACAAACATATTGATGTATTCAGCAAACAGGTAGAATCCAAGTTTCATAGAGGAGTATTCTGTATGATATCCGCCGATTAGTTCCGTCTCGCATTCCGGGAGATCAAATGGTGCGCGATTGGTTTCAGCAAAAGCACAAACCATAAAAATCAGAAAGCCCATTGGTTGATAAAGGACATTCCAGCGCCATTCATGTTGCTGCTCAACAATTTCTTTAAGACTCATGGTATTCGTAACGAGCAGCAATGCGATAATGGACAGACCCATTGCAATCTCGTAGCTAATATTCTGAGATGCGGCTCGTATGGCGCTAAGTAACGAATACTTATTATTAGAAGCCCATCCGCCTATCATTACTCCGTATACTCCAAGTGAAACGACTCCGAAAATGTACAAAATCCCAACATTAATATCTGTCACCTGCAATGGTACGACTCGGTCCCCAATGACAACTGTACTGCCCCAAGGTATTACAGCCGTTCCTATACATGCTGTAAGCATAGCGAGGCCGGGGCCCACCATAAACAACCATTTGTTTGCGTTGGAAGGAATAATTTCTTCTTTCATAAACATCTTCACTCCATCTGCTAATGGTTGAAGTATACCAAATGGCCCGGCTCTATCTGGACCTAACCTGTCCTGCAAAAACGCTGCTACTTTTCTCTCGGCATAGGTTGAATACATTGCGATAAGTAAGCTTATGGCAAAAATGATTGTTATGAGGATAAATTTCTCAATGACAAAGGATAGTTCCATCAGAATTTGGTGGTTTTTTCTAGTTCTGCTTTATTCGACTGCTGAAGTTTAGGATTTTCCTGGATGACAGGCAGCGGCTTCAAGGTCTCGTAATGATTGGATGCAATTACCGAAGCATCACTGATATGGGTGGGATGCTCAATAACCCAATCGGAAGTGCTCTTCTTATCAAAGCGACACGTGTTGCATATAAACTCTTCGACTTCACCATAAATGTCTTTACGGGCAGTGACACGCAAGACGTCGTTACCTTTGTACCACAGCGTAACTTTTCCAGTACAGGAGGGGCAGTCACGATGCGCATCCACGGGCTTTGTAAACCACACACGATTTCGAAATCTGAAGGTTTTGTCTGTGAGTGCACCTACCGGACATACATCGATAACATTACCCGAAAAATCATTGTCTACAGCGGTTTGAATATAGGTGGAGATTTCAGAATGGTCTCCCCTGTTTAAAATACCATGAACACGCTTATTGGTGATCTGATCAGCAGTAAATACGCATCGGTAACAAAGAATACATCTGTTCATATGCAGTTGTATCTTATCGCCTATGTCTATCCGCTCAAAGGTTCGCCGCTCAAACTCATAGCGGGTTTTTTGCAATCCGTGTTCATAACCAAGATTTTGCAGATCGCACTCGCCGGCTTGATCGCATATCGGGCAGTCAAGCGGGTGATTGATCAGGAGGATTTCGACCACTCCGCTACGTGCCTCAAGTACTTCTGGAGAGGTGATATTCTGTACTTCCATGCCGTCCATCACTGTAGTACGGCACGAAGCCACAAGCTTTGGCATTGGTCTGGGATCTTTTTCTGATCCTTTGCTCACTTTCACGATGCAGGTACGACATTTACCGCCACTCCCTTCCAGTTTTGAATAGTAGCACATAGCTGGGGGGACAATGTCTCCCCCAATTTGACGAGCAGCGTTTAAAATTGTTGTTCCGGGTGCTACTTCTACTGATATCCCGTCTATGGTTACCTTAACTTTATCACTCATGTCGTTACCCTCCTGTACTAAGTTCTACTTTAGCAATAGGCTCGGCATAATTTGCTAAACCATAGTTGCCTTCCAAGCACTTAATTGGTTCCTTTACGTGCCATTCGAATTCATCTCGGAAATGCCTGATCGCACTAGCAACAGGCCAAGCTGCTGCGTCTCCAAGCGGGCATATCGTATTACCTTCTATCTTTTTTGAAACATCTACTAATAAGTCTATGTCACTCATCTTTCCATGCCCATATTCAAGCCTGTGCAATACCTTTTCCATCCAACCGGTGCCCTCCCGGCATGGAGAACATTGCCCGCAACTTTCGTGATGATAAAACCTTGAAAAATTCCATGTATTTCGTACAATACATTGATCTTCGTCGAACGCAATAAAACCTCCGGAACCCAACATAGTTCCTGTGGCGAATCCACCCTCAGCAAGCGACTCATAGCTCATAAGCCTTGGCTCACCATTCGCAAGCTTCAAAGTTAGATTGGCAGGAAGAATAGGTACTGAAGACCCACCAGCCACTGTAGCCTTCAATCTTTTCCCGTTAGCAATACCACCACAGTATTCATCGGAATAAATAAATTCCTCGACCGGTAAACCAAGCTCGATCTCATAAACCCCCGGGCGTACGAGATTCCCTGATGCCGAAATAAGTTTGGTGCCGGTACTCCGTCCAATCCCAATCTTGGCATACTCCTCTCCACCGTCATTAATGATCGGAACAGTAGCAGCGATAGATTCAACATTGTTAACCACTGTGGGACATCCGTAAAGCCCGGCAATAGCGGGAAAGGGCGGCTTAATCCGAGGATTTCCACGTTTGCCTTCCAATGACTCAAGAAGGGCTGTCTCCTCTCCGCATATGTACGCTCCACCTCCTGGCTGAACATATAACTCCAAGTTAAATCCTGAACCCAGAATATTCTGGCCTAAAAAGCCCGCGTCTTTTGCTTCTGCGATTGCTCTTTCCAATATTCTAATCTGGGGCATCATTTCACCACGAACATAAATATATGAAGTGTTTGCACCCAGGGCGAAACTTGATACTATCATTCCCTCAATTAAGGCATGAGGAATATGAGTCATAAGATATCTGTCTTTAAACGTCCCCGGTTCTGATTCGTCTGCGTTGCAAACCAAGTAACGCGGGACACCTTCTGGCTTGGCTAAAAAACTCCATTTCATTCCAGTAGGAAACCCGGCACCACCACGGCCTCGCAGCCCCGATTTTTTCACCTCTTCTACAACCTCATCTGGTGTGAGCGTTTTTAAAGCCTTCTCCACCGCACGATAACCACCCTTTTGACGATAAACATCAAAAGTGTTTATACCGGGCACGTTTATATGTTCTAAAAGTAGTTTCCGGGCCATTATCTTTTGCGTAAGTCTTCTAACAATTCGTTTACCTTTTGTTCATCAAGGTTTTCATAAAATGTATATTCAGGACCGATTTGCAATACCGGTCCATAGCCACAGGCAGCAAGGCATTCCACTCCGCGCCAGCTGAACATCCCATCAGAGGTAACCTCACCTTCTTTAACACCGAGCTCCTGCTCAAGATGATTCATAATTTTCTCCGCACCAACAAGACAACATGGACCTGTTCGGCAAACTTCTAACATATATTTGCCCTGGGGTTTAAGGAAATACATCGTATAAAAAGATGCCACTTCATAGACCTCAATGGGCTGGATCGATAATCGGCTTGCCACTTTATCCATTGCGCTTACACTTAACCAACCAAGTTCTGCCTGTACTTCATGAAGCATAGGCAATAAGGCTGACTTTTGCCTGCCTTCAGGGTAACGACTTAAAATTTCATCGAACTTTGAGAGCAAAGCAGATGAAAACTCTACAGGGTGTTGTTCGTCTATTCTAAGCATCTAATTCTCCAGCAATAATATTCATACTACTCATGTTGATTATCGCGTCAGACAAAAGCATTCCTTTGCTCATAGGTGCAAACATTTGATAATTTATAAAACTAGGTCGTCTGAAATGCAAGCGATAGGGTGTTCTCCCCCCGTCGTTGATTAGATAGAAGCCTACCTCACCATTTCCACCTTCTACAGCGTGATAAACTTCGGCTTTAGGGGCGTCAATTTCACCCATAACGATCTTGAAATGATAAATCAAAGCCTCCATATTATTATAAACTTCTTCCTTTGCTGGAAGATAAAACTCTGGAACGTCAGCATGAAAAATTCCCGCGGGCTCACGCTTAATTTTTTCCATAGCTTGTTGAATAAGTTTAACACTCTGCCACATTTCCTCATTACGTACCAGATAACGGTCATAAATGTCTCCCGAGGTACCTACAGGCACTTCAAAATCGAACTCGTCGTAGGACGAGTAAGGCTCACTCACACGCAGATCATAATCAACACCGGTTGCACGCAATAATGGCCCGGTCCAACTGTAATCGAGCGCTTGCTCCTGTGTGACCGCGGCAACTTTTGCTGTACGATCAATAAAAATTCGATTCCGATTTAAAAGGCCTTCAAATTCACGAAGCGCTTCAGGAAATTCTTTGAGAAACTTATTGATCTTTGCAAAGGCTATCTCGTTGAAATCACGTTCAAACCCGCCGATACGGCCGATATTGGTTGTTAGACGCGCACCGCAAATTTCTTCGTATATCTCATAGATATGCTCTCTGAATTGAAACAAATATAGGAAGGTGGTTGTAGCGCCGGTATCTTGTGCTATGATTGTATTACAAATGATATGATCGGAAATCCGGGCTAACTCCATAATTATGATCCGCAGATAATCAACTCGCTTTGGGGTTTTGATGTTGAGTAACTTTTCTACGGTCATGTGCCAACCCATGTTATTGATCGGCGACGAACAATAATTTAACCTATCTGTAAGGGGTGTGATTTGATAAAACGGCCGGTGCTCTGCTATCTTTTCAAATGCGCGATGTATATAGCCAATTGTCGATACCCCGCTGACGATACGCTCGCCGTCGAGTTGAATAACATTCTGAAATACACCATGTGTAGCCGGATGCGTTGGGCCGAGATTCAGTGTTACCAGCTCATTTTGCGGGTCGTTGTCTGTATATACTGGTTGATTATTCATAACCTATCTTCCGAAATATTCGTCCTTTTTATCAACTCTGTTAGGATCCTCCAAAGGGTATTGTTTCAACATCGGGTGGACACCAAGATCGTCCATATTTAAAATTCTTCTCAAATCAGGATGACCAGTGAATACGACGCCGAACAAATCGTAAGTCTCACGCTCCATCCAATTTGCTCCATTCCATAATACAGTAGCAGATGGAATCTCCGGGCATGCTGCATCAAGAGCAACTTTAACCCTAACTCGCATACGCTTCTTCATGCTGCATAAATGATACACGACGACAAGTGCTTTGGATTTTTCCGGATAATGCACCGCCGTTATGTCTGTAAGGAACGAGAAATCTACTAAAGAATTCTGCTTCAAAAAGCTAAGCACACTAATGATATTTTCTGGGGATGTTTCAAATGTCAAAAGTCCGTAAGGCTCAGAAAATCCGGAAACTTCGTCTTTAAATCTGCCAGCAAGTAACTCTACGATTTCGTGATTCGTAATCTCTGTCATTATTCTATACCGTATGATGCTAACATTTCCTTATATTGACCCGAATTCCTCCGCCTAAGTGATTCATTTTTAACCAAATCCTGTATTTTTCCAAAGCCGTCTAGAATTGCCTCAGGCCTCGGGGGGCATCCAGGGACATAAACATCAACGGGTATGATCTCGTCTATGCCTTGCAGGACGGAGTAGGTATCGAATATACCACCACTTGAGGCACAAGCACCAACAGCCATTACCCAGCGCGGCTCTGCCATTTGCAGATAGACCTGCTTTAATACCGGAGCCATTTTCTTTGCTATTGTGCCCATGACCATAAGCAAGTCAGCCTGACGCGGCGAAAAACTCAACCGCTCTGACCCGAAACGACCAAAATCATAATGAGATCCCATAGTCGCCATAAACTCTATTCCGCAACAAGACGTAGCAAATGGCAGAGGCCATAAAGAATGAGATCTGGCAAGACCAATCACCTTATCCAAAGACGTAGCAAAAAAACCAGACCCTTCGATCCCAGGAGGCGCTCCTACGATATTAATATCACTCATGCTAAAACAAAAAAGGTTCGTTCTAACATAGAACGAACCACAAATCTACAATTTTTTGGAAGCAAATGAATTAGCCTAAATCATTTAGAAACGATCTAAATAATTTAATTCCAGTCTAAAACCTTCTTTTTTAGAACATATACGAAGCCAAGCAGAAGCGTACCCATGAAGATGAACATCTCAATTAATCCACTCATCCCAAGTGCCCTGAAGTTGACAGCCCAGGGATACATAAATATTACCTCGACATCAAATAGCACGAATAAAATGGCCACTAGAAAATACTTAATAGAAAACGGCTGGCGTGCATTACCTACCACCTTCACGCCGGCTTCAAAAGTCGACAGTTTGTCCGTGGTTTTACGCTTGGGTCCAAGCAAGTGCGTGGCGACCAGAGTTACAACGACGAAGCCTAAGGCCACAACGACTTGAAATATGATTGGAAGGAAGTCGACAGGTGTACTTTGTGTTCCCATAATGTTTATTAATGATTGCCAAAAATAAATAAAAAAGGCAGGATAACAACCTGCCTTTCCAATTTGTGCTTCTTTTAATAATTATTTACGCTTAGCCGGCGCTTTTGGAGCAGGCGCAGTCAAGGACTTTAATCCTTCAGCCGCTGTCGCATTTTGCGGATCGATTGCTAATGTTTTATCCCAAAACAGCTTCGCTTTCTCCTTATCGTTTTTATAAGATGCAAACCCAGCAATTTGGTTATAGGCTTCTACCATTTGTCTCTTAGCAGCATCAGTCTGCTTGTCAGGATGCGCTTCCAAAGAATCAACATATTGCTGATAATATGGTAATTTCAGGCCTTGAGGATCAGTATCGCTATCCAGAAGATTGTTAACCCTACCTCTCCATAGATACGCATCATAGGTTGAAGGCGACAGTTTCGCTAATTTTGAAAGCGACGAATCGGCCTTGACCAGTATATCCTTAGATGGGTTAGTATTGGCTCTGTATCCTGCAGCGTAATGAAAATATGACGCAAGCGCATGATAGAAATAATTGTAAAGAGATCCCTGACCATTTGGATTTAATGTATTAACTAGATCGTAAGTCGAAATAGCCTTCTCATAATTTTTAGCATCATAGAAAGACTTTGCTATATCGGCCAGTGCGGTTACCTTAGTCGAGTCCATTTGTACAGCCTTCACGATGTTTTTTACTCCGAGACTGTCCTGCTGATTTTGCAACTGAGATTGACCCAAATACAAATAGTCGTCAGAAATGATCCTGGATGTATCTTTCACTTTAGCAAAGAAATCATTCATATACTGCAGACTGTTTGCATAGTCTTTGTTCTCGTAGGCAGAATAGCCTCTCATTCTAAGTACGATAAGACTTTTCGGGTCGTTCTGGTTAACGCTGGCTAACTCATTGGACACATCTGCCAAGGTTTTGAAATCCCTGGCATAGAAGAGAAACTGAGCATAACGCAATTTAGATTCAAATGATTCATCAGTTAAATCAAGATATTTCTTATAATTGGTTAGAGCCTCTGCTGCCCTCGTCTGAAAATTCTGGGGTTCCTGGTTAGCCCATTGCATATACAGCTCCGCGATCTCCCGATATGCCGGGCCATAGTTAGGATCTGCCTGAATTACGTTTTTCAACTCAAGCTCCGCATCAGAAAATGCGCGGGACTCCTTATACATCCTGCCGATTTGAACGGTTGATCTATACAAAGCGGGGTTGATACTCAGTGCACGCATATAAGCCTGCAATGCTTCCGAATTCTTCCTTTGCAAAGCATAGAAATCGCCTAGCGCAACGAAAGTCTCAGGATCTTTATCCTTATCATCCAACTCATCTGCCTTTTGTAAATTGGGCAATGCAGCCTCAAAGTCCGGTTTGTCAATATCTAAATACGCTTTGCCTATGTAAAGATAAGGTGTATAGTCCTTCTTCGAAGCTACTTCGACTGCCTTATCAAAATTGGTTTTTGCAGATGCCCCATTGTTGGATGCTAAGTCAGCATGCCCCATTCCAATATAGTTCAGAGGATTTTTTGGATCAGCTGCAATTCCTTGTGTAAACGCGGCCCTTGCAGAATCGATATAATCTCTCTGCAGGTAAACGTCACCTAAATAATAATAATTCTCACCTTTCTTTCCTTGTGATCCTACCAATGCTTTCAACATAGTTGTCGCCTTTTGGTACTGTTCGGCATCTATCGCCTTTTTAGCGTCATCTAAACTTTGCGCAAAAGAGGCAGAACCCATCACTAATAAACCCACACTTAAGGTTATCGCTTTCTTTTTCATTTTCATTGGTTCCTATTTAATTTTAGTTCGTATGTGCCTGCTTAGCGGCGTATCTTCATGCAATTTAAAAAAGAGCAACCAGATTGCGCTCTTAATACTTCAAATATAAAATTTAGTTTGTATTCTTCAAGTTAAATTCTCGGGGAACCATTTTATGTGGTCCCAAGCCAGCCCTCAACACAATAAGCTGACCACGCTGACTCACAAGCCAATTTGCGAATCCAGCGCCAAGCCCGTTTTTTCCTTCCGCGTCTATCACATAGACGTTACGAAGAAAAGGGTAAACCCCACTAATCAAATTCGTTTGTATCGGCTTATAAAAAGCATCATCGCCGACTTTCCCTTGCATGTTCTTTACACCCATCATCTTCACCTTCGCAATGAAATCAGACATTTCTGGATTATTGCCAATAAGCCAGTTCACACCAACCACCCCTATGTAGTTCTTGTTATCTGCAATATATTTAATAACGTCATTGTTGTCCTTTAAAGTATATACACCCTCTTTTGGAATATCATTTACGCCAGAAAGCTCTTTGAAATATCTGAGAGTACTGGAATAAGCATTATCGAATACCAGATTTTTTCCCGAATTCGAGGCCCCTTTAAATATCCTAATGACTTCCTCAACAGTAATATTACTATCAACATCACCCGACTGGGTGATTAAAGCGATGCCATCAATGGCAAATCTGGACACTTTCGGAACTACGCCCTTTTTCTTGTAAACCGCCTCTTCGTCAGTTCGCAACATCCGAGACAGAATAAGCACCCGTGCAGTATCGTTCAAAAAAGCCGGAATAATCTTTTGCTCATTCTCGGACCTAACAATAAAATGAGCGTCTTTATAATCGCTTGTAAAGACTTCGATCTGATCCGCAATGATTGAAGAAAATGACTCGTCGACAAGGATTTTAACAGTGCCGGATGTTCTCGTCTGTTCATTAGAACCAGACTTTTCCGCGTTGGTGCACGAAACAAATACAATAGCTGCCAGTATAATATTAAGATATCTCATTCGGGTTCCTCTTGCTTTAAAACACGGGTCAACCTGATAGCCGCGTAGACGATTAACAGACAGCCAAAAATAATTCGATATTTTCTTTCGATGGTCACTGGCATGTCGCTCCATGCAATCAGAATAACACCCAAAGCAAGGTAAACTAAAAACATGGCCAGCCCTAAAATAGACAGAAATCGCTGTTGAGGCGATTTCTGTCTAAACCCATTTAAATTAAACATGCTATTGCGACAATGTAAAACTAATCGGGATATTGAATTTAACACGCACCTTTTTACCGTTCTGTACTCCTGGTATCCATCTAGGGCTCGCTTTAAGTACGCGGATCGCCTCTTCATCCGTGCCGCCACCTAATTTTCTTTCGACCTTAATATCTGTCAAGGAACCGTCTTTCTCAACTACGAAAGACAAATAAACCTTACCTTGGATATTATTCTCCTGGGCCATAGTCGGATAACGAACAGCCTTCTGGACATAAGCGTAGAACTTATCCATCCCTCCAGGGAAACTTGGTTGAGATTCCAAGCTCACGAAATCGTAAACTTTCGTATCCTCAACTACCGCTGCCTGCTTAGGACCGTCGCCAGCTACCGTGGCGATAACTATATCGGCATCAGGATCTCCGGCAATTGTCTTTTGCCCCGGATCGGCTTTTTTCAAGTCCTCAATTTCAACCGGCTCCTCATCCCGAACCAACTCATCCGGCTTAACGATTGGAGGAGGGAACTTCACCTGATCCTGCTTAGGGGGAGGAGGTTGCGGTGGTGGAGGAGGTGGAGTTTCCGGATTTACCGGTGGAGGCGGCTGAACAACAACCTCAACCTGTTTAACAACTTCTTCTTCGGGAGGAGGCCCTTCAAAAAGTTGAATAATCTTTGGGGATAAAAACACCAACACAAATGCAGTTGATGCAAACAGCAATGATCTTGTTGTATTTGAAGCGCTCTGCTGACGAAGTTCGTAAGCACCGTAGCTCTTGTTCTTATTTGCAAATACAACATCAAGCCAATCCCGCTTTAATAAATCTATTTTTGAACCAAACATAGCTTAATATTTTTGTTTATCGTTATTTTAATATCCCGCCCTGCCTCATGAATGCTTTCTCATTGTCCAGGATATTTACATCGTCAATCGCTGGAGCGGTCGTGATTCCTGCAATATTCAACTCGTCCATGATGTCAACAAAATTCTTGTATGTGGCTCCTTCTGTTGGTTTGACTACAATTACTATTTTCCGGCCGGTAGTTTTAAGCACATTTTCCTTATTCTTAAGGATCGACAATCTGACTTCAGCAAAGCTCTCAATTACAGGCTGCGCATCCTTTGCTTCACCCATATACCAAGCCACTTTATTTTTCTCGCCAAGCAGTATGGTCATAGTTTGAGAGGCGCGAAGCTCATTTCTTACATCGTTATCCTCTTGGTCAGGCTTCGCGATATCCATCGCAATTGGTTTCGACAGTGAGGTGGTTAACATAAAGAACGTAATCAAAAGGAACGCAAGATCCACCATCGCGGTTAAATCCACTTTGGTACTGGCTTTCTTACTCCTTACTTTACCGCCCTTTTTGCCACCTCCGCTGGAGGTATCTAATTCTGCCATATTATTTGTTATTTTCCGCCTTCGGCCGAAGTAATTAAACTAAATTTGTTAATTTTTTGATCCTGAAGAATATCGACAATCTTCTTAACAGTGGGATATTCTTCCTCGGCGTCACCTTTTATACTGATCCGAAGAGGTTCATTGTGCAGTTCCGCCACCGCGTGACGGTTTTGCATAATCCATTCTGCGAGCTGGTTATTCGTCGAATCGGCCGGTATCCCCTTACTTTGCTTTGCAAACTCCTCTCGCTGCTCAGCGTTCATCGCAATGAACTGTTTCATACTCTCGATTGGCACTCCGAAAGACCCCAATACGGCAAAACGCTTTCTCTCTTCAGGAGTGAACTGTATACTGTATTGTTTACCCATCCTGTCCAAAGTAGCCACTTTGATGTCCTGACCTACAATCTCATAAAACACCTTTCCTTTACCGATCGACAAAATGCCAATATCTGTATCAGGAACCTTAATCTTATAGGTTGAGCTCGGTATTCGGATATCCAAAGGATCCGGCTGGCGTGCAGTTGCTGTTAATATAAAGAAAGTAAGTAGTAAGAAAGATACATCACACATTGCGGTCATATCTATCGAAGTACTCTTTCTTTGAACCTTTGCTCTTGGCATAACTTAAAAATTACTTATTTTCTTACTAATGATGCTAACTCATCCGGTTTTCCATAAAGCCGGTAAAAAAATATCTTATTTATGCGTACTAGCGTAAGTTTGGATAATGCTGAAGCCCGCCTCATCAATTGCGTATGTTAATTTGTCAATTTTTGATGTCAGGATGTTGTACATAATAATTGCAAAAGTGGACGTTCCGATACCAGTTGCAGTGTTTATCAACGCTTCAGAAATACCAGTTGCCAACGCAGCCTGATCCGGAGCCCCAGAGTTTGCCAAGCCGCCGAAGGCCTTGATCATACCTGTAACCGTACCCAAAAGACCTGTTAACGTACCAACAGAAACCAACGTTGCAATAACCGTAAGGTTCTGCTCAAGCATAGGCATCTCTAAAGTTGTAGCTTCTTCAATATCTTTTTGGATTGCGAGACATTTTTGCTCAGTATCCATATTCGGTTCAACCTCCATTTCCCGGTATTTTTTCAGACCCGACTTAATTACGTTCGCTACAGAACCTTGTTGCTTATCACATTCAGCTATCGCTGCCTCAATATTATTTGAATTCAATAGCGCTTGGATTTTTTTAACGAAAGAGTCCAGACCACTCTTTCCGGTTGCTTTACCAATTACAATCATCCGCTCTATAGAAAATACAATCACCATCAGGAACATTCCCAATAAAATAGGTACAATAAACCCTCCTTTGTAAGCCATACCCATATAGTTACCTGGTAAAGGAAGAGTCTCATGCAAGTCAGGGTCTGCGCCATTTATGAAATTCCCTCTATCTCCAAAAATAAACTTGTAAACACAAATTCCGATAATGATACAAATTGGAATGGTTAGTGTTGCAAATAAATTTGACGCTGAAGAAGAGCCTTCTTTTTTTGCTGTTGTTGGTTTTGGTGCGTTTGCCATTTTTTTAGTTTTTAGTTTTTAGTACTTGTTGTTTTAAATTTTAGATTATTATTTCGGTATACTCACAACGGTGATTACAGATAAATGTTGCAAAAACAAATTTATAACTTTGATTTAAATTCCAAATTAAATAATCATCAGCTGTTCTGTCTCTTCGCTGCCTCTTTAATACGTGCTCGTATCCTCTATAATTAAAAAAGATTGCCTCGTTTCTGAGACAATCTTTCACAATTAAAAATAAAAAAAAAATGAAATGCAAATTTTTGATTAAAAAAAAGCTTTAAACAGTATTTTCAACCAGTTTTGGTAGCGCATCCAGGATATCAGATGCAGCATGCTCTTCGAATTGCTTAAAGTTTTCCATGAAAGCATTTCGGAGTTCTTTAGCTTTCAAATCGTAAGACTGGGTGTTGGGCCAGGAATTTCTCGGATTAAGCAAACTATCTGGTACTCCGGGACAACGCAAAGGAATTTTTAAGCCAAAATATGGGTCTAACTCGTAAAGAACTTTATTCAATGCGCCCGATAAAGCCGCATTAATCATCGCCCTGGTATAAGAAAGTTTGATTCTTTTACCTGTTCCGTACGCACCTCCACTCCATCCGGTATTTACAAGCCAAATATTCACGCTACTATCGCTGAGCTTTTTACCCAATAGGTTAGCGTATTCAGCCGGATGCAGAGGAAGAAAAGCCTTTCCAAAGCATGCTGAAAAAGTTGCCTGCGGCTCGGTAACGCCTGCCTCTGTACCTGCAATCTTCGCCGTATAACCTGACATAAAATGAAACATTGCTTGGGATGAACTAAGTTTGGAGATAGGAGGAAGTATCCCAAAGGCGTCTGCCGTCAGAAAAAATATGTTCTCAGGCGCCGATCCAACTGAGGGGATCACCGCGTTATTAATAAAATCAATTGGATAAGCGACCCTGGTATTCTCGGTCTTCGAAATGTCTGAAAAATTAACTGTTCTTGTGTTGGAAAAGCACTTGACGTTCTCTAAGAGCGAGCCAAACCTGACTGCATGAAAAATCTCCGGTTCCTTCTCAGCACTTAAGTCCGCACATTTTGCATAACAGCCGCCTTCAAAATTAAATACCCCATTCTCATGCCATCCATGTTCATCGTCGCCGATGAGGCGGCGTTCTGGGTCGGCTGACAGGGTAGTCTTACCGGTGCCTGAGAGTCCGAAGAATATCGCCGTGTCTCCAGCTCGCCCTATGTTAGCAGAACAATGCATGGGTAAAACGTTATGGCTCGGAAGTGTAAAGTTTAAAACCGAGAAGACTGCCTTTTTGATCTCTCCGGTATATCCTGTACCTCCAATCAAAATTACTTTACGGCTAAAATTAATGATTGAAAAGTTCTCCTGTCTGCTGCCATCAATCTGAGGGTTAGCTTTAAAGCTCGGGGCAGCAATAATTGTCCACTGCGGAATAGAAAATTCTTCCTCGGATTCAGATCTTAAGAACAGATTATTAACGAAAAGGCTTTGATACGCAGTTTCTGTTATTACCCTCAAGCTCATTTGATGGTTGCTATCGGAACCGACGTAAGCATCTCTTACGTAGAACCTGTTCTGATTAAGATACTCAATCATTTTGGCAAAAAGTTGATTAAACTTGTCAGCACTATAAGGGATGTTAATATCTCCCCACCACACTTTATTCTCCGTGACAGCGTCTGTAACGATGAATCTGTCCTTTGGCGACCGCCCTGTAAACTCGCCGGTATCTATCGCAAGCGCCCCCGAATCCGTGAGAAATCCTTCCGCATTTAGAATTGCTTCCTCAATTAACCTCGGGACGCATAGTTGATACAAAGCATTCTCCGTCTTCAGTTGCAGATAGCTTAAATCAAGCTTAGGCATATGCTCTTTGCTCATAATAAGATAATAAGTTAGTTCGCCAAAGTTATATACATTCCAGGCTAACAACCACCGTTTCCAGGGAAAAAATTTACTTATTGTACCTTATACACACATCAATACATTCAATTCATTTTCAGTTTTCGGAAATAAATCTGAGCATTTATCCGCCCGCTTTTTTTGCGTTGTAACCTTCCTTAATAAGTAGCGACAAGACTTTCTCCCGGAAGTCTCCCTGGATGAAAATTTCTCCATACTTAACACCGCCCCCTACGCCGCACTTTACTTTAAGCATCTTCGATAACAATTCTAAATCCGCCCCTGAACCTCTGAAACCGGTAACTAGAGTTACGGCTTTTCCGCTACGGTTTTTTTTGTCGAGCATAACCTTAAGGATTTGCTGACCGTTCGGTATTTTAGCCGGCAACTCTTCCTCATGATTAAATTCAAAATCGGGATTGGTAGAGTACATAATTCCACCAAGTTTTGAGTGTCCTTTTTTCTTTGACATGCTAGGCGATAATTTTTAATGCTTGAGGAAGGACAGAGATATGAACATCCTTTCCCATTAAATAAGGCTCGCCATCAATATGAACGAAGCCGTCACTTTCCCGAAGGATGTTAATCTCTTTTCCTCGGATTATCTCCACCAGACCAAACCTATCTGTTTGCCGAAGAAGCATCTGGTAAGCGAGAAGGGGTAACTTGTATAACGGAAATTCCTTTATAACACATAAGTCTAAAATGCCGTCCGTAACAGAGGCATCAGGAGCAATATGAGCGTTATTACCATATTGAGAAGAGTTTGCGACACTGATCGCGAACGCCCTTCGGCTATAGTTTTTACTGTCTACCGAAAAGCAATATTTTTCGGCCCTGTAATTTATCATTTCATTAAAGCCAAGTTTCAGGTAGCCTCTCAGACCCCGCAACTTCTGCTTAGCGAAAACGGCGCTGATGTGAGCATCAAAGCCAGCCCCGGCCATATTAAAAAAATATTTGTCCCCTATTTTTCCGGCATCAATTGCTTTAATATTCCGTTCATTTAGAACTTGGACGGCCCTACTCGACGACATAGGGATCTTCAGGTATCTTGACAATCCGTTACCCGACCCAAAAGGGATAATACCTAAAACTTTGTTCCGCTTAATTACTTCGCTAGCCACTTCATTGACCGTACCATCACCGCCAACAGCCACAATTACGTCGAATTCTGAAGCATCAATTCCTCCAGCCAATTCTGAAGCATGGCCTTCGTATTCAGTGAACACATACCTAGCGTTGAACTTGTTCTGGTCAAGACACGATTCGATCATAGAAGGAAGGTTTTTTTTTGTTTTCCCACCAGAAATTGGATTAATTATAAAAAGTACGTCTGACCTTTCCAAAGCTATAATATTGACCCGCAAAATAATCGATAATTTTTGACTATTTAAATATATGTCTTAATTTAGCGGTCCAAAGTGGACTGATTTGCGATGCCTATATGGCAGGATTGCAACCACGTAAAAAAAAGTGCTAATCAATCATACACTTCATTTACAGCCCGTCCGGGATCTCCCTCCATTTTGCAGTAAGTTAAACTTAAAATAAATTAATATTTAGCATGTCTTATTTATTTACATCTGAATCAGTTTCTGAAGGTCACCCCGATAAAATAGCCGACCAGATTTCTGACGCGCTTATCGACAATTTCCTTGCGTTCGATGCAGAGTCTAAGGTTGCCTGTGAGACGCTTGTAACTACCGGCCAGGTAATTTTGGCGGGAGAGGTAAAATCACAAACTTATCTCGACGTTCAACAGATTGCACGCGATGTAATCAGGAAAATTGGTTACACAAAAAGTGAATATATGTTCGAAGCCAATTCCTGCGGCATTCTTTCCGCTATACACGAACAGTCTCAAGACATCAATCAAGGTGTCGACAGGAGCAGCAAAGAAGAACAAGGAGCTGGCGACCAGGGTATGATGTTCGGCTATGCAACCAATGAGACTGAAGATTTCATGCCGCTTGCGCTTGATCTGTCTCATAAACTGCTGCAGGAACTAGCAGCCTTGCGGAGGGAGAACAAAGAGATTACCTATCTGCGCCCTGACGCAAAATCGCAGGTGACTTTAGCATACGACGATAACAACAAGCCTGTTCGCATCGATGCGATCGTTATTTCCACACAGCACGATGATTTCGACGAAGAAGGGGCCATGCTTACCAAAATAAAAAACGACCTGGTCGGCATCCTTATACCCAGAATCATTGCCAAGTACCCTCAGTACGCCCACCTCTTCAACGACAAGATAGCCTATCACATTAACCCTACCGGTAAGTTCGTTATCGGCGGACCGCATGGTGATACTGGCCTTACTGGCCGTAAGATCATCGTCGATACCTACGGAGGAAAGGGCGCACACGGCGGTGGCGCATTTTCAGGAAAAGATCCAAGTAAAGTAGACAGAAGCGCAGCATATGCTACGCGACATATTGCCAAAAACCTGGTCGCTGCCGGAGTAGCGGAAGAAGTACTCGTACAGGTTAGCTACGCTATCGGGGTTGCCAAACCAATGGGTATCTATATCAATACCTATGGCACATCCAAGGTAAATAAAACCGATGGGGAAATCGCCCGGATCGTTGAAGGCCTGTTCGACATGCGTCCATACTTTATAGAGCAGCGTTTGAAGCTTCGCAATCCCATATACAGCGAAACGGCAGCGTACGGACATATGGGCCGCCGTCCAGAAACTGTTACCAAAACTTTCAGAAGCCCTAGCGGAGAAGAAAAAACTGTAACAGTAGAGCTGTTCACCTGGGAAAAACTGGATTTTGTAGATCAGGTTAAATCGGCTTTCGCCTTATAGCAATAACTGTCGCCGACATACACACCAGAAAGGCTTTCCATTAAAGGAAGGCCTTTTCTGTTTTAGCACACATAAAACTTATTGCCATATGGGTTGTTTTATTAGAAAAACCAATCTATTATGGAACGTCCTGTAGAAATGAACACACTTAGCCAGATACTGGAAAAACTAAGACTAAAAGGTCTCGACAACGAGATTAAGATGACCGATCACGGTAAGATGCAAGGCGTCGGCCTCAACAAGATCTATAACCCCGACGACCTGACTATCATAAAAACCTATCGCTTTGAGGGCGATTCAGATCCTGGAGATAACTCTGTGCTATATATCCTGGAAGATAAAGATGGGCAGGTTGGATACATTCTGGATGCTTACGGCATGTACAGCTCACAAGAGAATGCCGGGTTTGACGACTTTCTGAAAAAGATTCCGACTGCCGACCGGGACATGCAGGAACTGCTGTCCTAAACCCTTAAAAATCCGGATCACAACTAATCAAGATCGATTTAAACACAAAAAGCACTCAATTGAGTGCTTTTTTGCGGTCTGGACGGGACTCGAACCCGCGACCTCCGCCGTGACAGGGCGGCATTCTAACCAGCTGAACTACCAGACCTTTTTCCCTTTCGTTTCGGGAATGCAAATATAGCTCGTTTATTTAACTTTGCAACAATTATTTCAAAATAATTGTAACCCATTAATTTACAGCACCCTCTTTTAGCTTCTCGGCATTCTCCGCAAATTGCAGCGCATCAATCAACTCCTGAATACCCCCATCCATTACACCACTCAGGTTATACAATGTAAGTCCGATACGGTGATCCGTAACCCTGCCCTGAGGATAATTATAGGTTCTGATCTTAGCAGAACGGTCGCCCGTAGACACCATCGTTTTACGCTTGGCAGCGATATCGCCGGTCTTTTTCTGCAACTCAATATCGTACAATTTACTGCGCAACATTTCCATCGCGATGATCCGGTTGCCCAGTTGCGAGCGTTCTTTCTGGCACACCACCACAATACCCGAAGGCTTGTGTGTCAACTGTACTTTTGTCTCAACCTTGTTCACGTTCTGACCACCCGCACCGCCGGAGCGTGATGTCTGCAGCTCAATGTCGGCCGGATTAATAAACAAATCTATCTCTTCCGCCTCCGGCAAAACCGCAACAGAAGCTGCAGAAGTGTGTACCCGTCCTTGCGTCTCCGTATCCGGAACACGCTGCACGCGGTGCACGCCAGACTCATACTTAAGCTGTCCGTACACATCCTCACCACTAACTTTCAGGATTACCTCCTTATAGCCTCCTGCCGTACCTTCCGTAACATCAATCGTCTCAACCTTCCAGCCCCTTTGCTCAAAGAACCGGGTATACATACGGTATAAGTCGCCAGCAAACAAAGCCGCCTCATCACCGCCGGTACCGCCCCTGATCTCAAACATAGCATTCTTGGCATCTTCAGGATCCTTTGGGATCAGCATCAGCCGCACACGCTCTTCCATCTCCTCCTGCTGCGCCAGCAAAAGCTCCAGCTCTTCCTTGGCCATCTCGCGCATCTCAGGATCCTTCTCAGCGGTCAGAATTTCCCGGTTGGCTTCAATATTACTAATGATATTCTTGTAGACCTTATACTCCTCTACAACCTTGGTCAGATCTTTATATTCCTTATTTAAAGCTGCAAAGCGTTTCATATCCTGCATGGTATCAGGATTACTCAACTGTTCCTCCACATCTTCCCAGCGCAACTTTATCGCTTCTAATTTATCTAGCATGACAACCTATTATTTCGGGCAGCAAAAATACGGCTTTTTAGATTAACCTCATTAAAACTAGCCATTAAAATACCTCAAACGCACTTCCTTTCCATCAAACACAGCGTAAGAATATGATTTCAACCACTCTCCGGTATTAATATACCTCGAACCATTGCCCAGATCAATATCAAGCGGAAGGTGGCGGTGACCAAAAATGAAGTAATCGTAATGCGAATCAGTCAACCGATCCTTTGAATACACGGCCAGCCATTCGTTGTCGACCCCCTGAAAAACTTCTTCAGCCCGGCTCGCGGCGCGACTATGGTTGGCCCATGCGGTTGCTATACCTATGCCGATTCTCGGCGGCAACAGCCCGAAAAGCCACTGGCAGAGCGGATTCCGAAAGATCTTTCTCAGGAATTTATACTTGCCGTCGCCGGGGCCCAAACCGTCACCATGATGTAAAAAGAACCGTTTGCCGCCACGCTCAATCACCAGCTCATCGCTCACAATCTCCACACCCATTTCCCTGGTAAAATAATCCCGCACCCACATATCATGATTCCCTTTAAAAAAGTAAATCCTTATCCCAGCATCGGCCATGAACGCCAGCTTACCTTGCAGGCGAACAAAACCCTTCGGCACAACTTTCCGGTACTCAAACCAGAAATCGAATACATCGCCCATCAGGAACAGTTCCGAACAGGAAGGCGTAATCTCATCCAGCCAGCGTACAATTTTGTCCTCCCGTTCACGGCTTGTCGCTAAATCCGGGGAGCCCAGGTGAAAATCGGAAGCGAAATAGATGTTTTTGTCCATGCGTAATGCACAAATATAAATTAATATTGCAAGCCCGGCGTTCCAAAATAAATTCTAGGGAATTTGTAGATAATCTAAAATAGAATCGTTATTAATAGCAAAAGTTTGTAAATTCGCCACAAATTTAAAGATACCATGATTTCTACTGATATAGCCATAATTGGTGCCGGGCCTGTAGGTTTATTTGCGATATTTGAAGCAGGGCTTTTAAAAATGCGTTGTCATTTAATCGACTACCTTCCTCAGGTAGGCGGCCAGCTTTCAGAAATTTATCCAAAAAAACCCATCTACGACATCCCTGGCTATCCAACAGTACTTGCTCAGGAGCTTATCGACAACCTGATGGAACAGGCCAAACCTTTCCATCCGGGCTTCACGCTGGGCGAGCGGATAGAGGGACTGGAAAAGCGGGGCGAACAGGATTTCGTGCTGACAACCAACATGGGCACCGTCATCGAAGCGAAAGTGGTGGTCATTGCCGGGGGACTAGGCTGCTTCGAGCCGCGCAAACCTGCTGTAGCTAATCTGGAGCACTTTGAAAACGGACGGGGCGTTAACTATATGATCCTGGATCCGGAGCAGTACCGCGGACAAAAAATGGTGATTGCAGGAGGCGGTGACTCGGCGCTCGACTGGACGATCTTCCTGGCCGATGTGGTAGAAGAGCTTACCCTGGTACACCGGAGCGAAAGCTTCAGGGGCGCGCCAGATTCTGTAAACAAAGTCATGGCACTTGCCGAAAGCGGAAAAATCAATCTTATCCTTAACAGTAACCTAAATGCGGTGAATGGCAGCGGGCGGCTGGAAAGCGTAGAGATCATTCACAACAAAACGCTCGAAACGACTACTGTAGAAGCAGATCACCTCATTCCTCTTTTCGGCCTTAGTCCGAAACTTGGCCCAATCGAACAGTGGAACCTTAACATCAGCAAGAGCGCTATAGAGGTCAACGTAGACGACTACTCTACAAACATACCGGGCATCTATGCCATTGGCGACATCAACACCTACACAAACAAGCTGAAACTTATCCTTTGCGGTTTCCACGAAGCTGCGCTGATGAGCCACAGTGCATACCAGTACATGAATCCGGGTGTTAAATACACCATGAAGTATACTACAGTAAACGGCGTATCAGAATTTTAAGCATGCAAGACAACAACATCACCGTCCACGTTCAAAACCCGGATGGCAGCCGCACTGCCCTCGAAGCTCCTGTAGATATGGGACTTAGCCTGATGGAATTCTTAAAAGCCTGCGAATACGATATCCTTGCTACCTGCGGCGGCATGGCACTTTGCGCAACATGCTGTGTAGACGTACTGGAAGGCGAAGAAAAACTCAACGACATGTCGGACGATGAGTACGCCATGCTGGATACCCTGCCCGATCTTTTACCCAACTCCAGATTAGCCTGTCAATTGCAGCTCAATCCGGCTATGGACGGACTGGTAGTTAAACTTCATCACGCCGAATAGCGCAATTCAAAACTTATTCCGTCAGCTCCGCTGAAGCGATGGCTTTAGCGGGACTGCCTATATTCTTATAAGCGCCGTCGCCCTTAAGGATAGCGAGCATCTTTGCTGAATCTTTTAGAAGCAGGTTGGCCTGGGCCAACTCTTTATCGTACTGGAAAGCCTGAACAACCTTACCCTTTTCGTAGTAATAGCGGCTGGCAATCTGCGTTTCCAGAATCCGTATGATCTCCGCCTTATGCGTCATGAGCTCCGTTTTCCTGGCCACCAGCATCTTCGCTTTCAGATCATCAAGCGACGATTTAACGGCGGCCAGCTTATCCTCCTTTTCCGCCTCATCACGCAGATCGCCTAACAATCGCTCCGTTTTCGACGTATACGAATAATCCTTATCCTCAAGCGAAGTCACAAACTCCGTATAGTCCGCGTCGGTGAGCTGAAACTCGGCTGCGGGCGCAATCGCTTTATGCTTCAGCTTGTACGCATTCGCGTAGTCAAAAAACAGGCTCTTACTTAATATCGATGTGGTAATGGGACTCAGTTTAGAAGCGTTCACCACCACGTCGGGATAGATACCGTTGCCATCATATACCGTTCTTCCAGCCCGGGTGTTAAATTTGGACAACAGCGAATCAGCAAAACGGTGCGTCGATCCGTCCGCATCCCTATGGGCATAGTCGACCGCCTGAATGCACCTGCCCGAAGGCGTAAAATATTTGGCCACAGTTACCTTCACCAGGCTGTTGTAAGGCAGGTTAAACGTCTGCTGAACCAGGCCCTTCCCATAGCTCCGCTGGCCTACAATAATGGCGCGGTCCAGATCCTGCAGCGCCCCGGCAACGATCTCCGATGCAGAAGCAGAATTTGGGCCGATCAACACAACCAGCGGCATCTGTGCAAAAAGCGGGTCAGACAAGGTATTGTATGCAAACGTCTTTTGCGGATTACGCCCTTTCTGGGTCACAACCAGCACGCCTTTACCGACAAACAGGTTGACGATCTTGACCGCCTCCTGCAATATACCTCCCCCGTTATACCTCAGGTCGAGCACCATGCCCTTAGGCTGCTGGCGACTAAGCTCCACAGCCGCCTCCCGTACCTCCTTTGCCGAATTCTCCAGAAACTTGTCGAGCCGTATATAAGCCACGTGATCGGCTGTCATGCCCGCATAGGCTACATTAGGCTGTTTGATCTCATCACGCACCACCGTTTTGTTTAACACAGCGCCATTTCTGATGATCAGCAGCTCGACCGGAGCACCTTTGGGTCCACGTAAAAGCTGACTGACCTGAGCCCTGTCCTTTCCCTTCACCTCACTATTGCTGATCTTCAGCAGCTGGTCGCCAGGCAGCAAGCCCTGCTTATGGGCCGGATAACCTTCCATTACCTCATTGATAAACAGCTTGCCCTCAATAAAAAGCGTACTGGCACCAATGCCCCCGTACTGCGTGCTCACATATTTCAGCTTATAATCTTCAATCTCCGATTCGGGCACATACTCCGTGTACGGGTCCAGGTCTTCCAGCATAGCATCTATGCCGGCTTTCATCAAATCTGAGGGATTAGTTTCGTCGACATAATTGATATTGATCTCCTTGTACAGCGCAGCAAAAACATCGAGATTTTTAGAGACCTGGAAAAGGTCCTCTTTAAACGACCAGCTGCCGACTGAAAAAGCGACCAGCGAAATAACCGCAGCTATCTTGTATTGTTTCTTCATCACACCTCCTAATTGCAATACAAAATAGTAATTTATTGCAGAAGATGCAATTACAATCTGTTTCCGTCCGGATCGGACAAGGCTTTCCTGATCGTAAACTCAATATACGTACGGTCTCTTTTTACAAGATCCATCAGCTGCTCGACCAGCTGATCCTCCTGTCCGGGAACAAAAACCAGGTCAGCGTTTGCCAGCTCGCGGTATTTACGTAAAAACTTTATTTTCACCTTTTGCCAGGACTCGGAGGTAAGTGTAAAATCTGCCATAGCACAAAAATAGAAAATTTATCGTAACCCGCACCGACATCCTAATAAGGGAAACTTATTTTGCCCATCGATACGGCAGGTATGCCGATCGCGGCCGAAAAGTCCTGCCCCTGGCCCACCAGTGTCTCATTGGCCAGCAAGGCAAACAGCGCAGCCTCCTTAGCATCCGGATCAAAACCAAGATCCTTTGTCGTGAAGAAATCACAACCCGGCAGCAAGGCGTGCAATCGTCTCACCAAAAGCGGATTGTGCATACCACCCCCACTCAAATAAATGGCCGGCCTGGGCTCACCGCCTGCCAGATCACTTTCCAAGAGACAGCGTTCCACAGCGGCCGCGATTGCCCGCGCAGTAAAGGCCGATAAAGTCGCCATCACATCCTCATTGCTTAGCTGTAATGTAGCTGAACCTTCCATAGCCTCTCTGAGCAGATCCAGATTAAACAGCTCCGGCCCCGTCGTTTTCGGGAAACCGGCCGCTAAAAACGGCGTGAGCATCAGTTCCCCGAGCAGACTTTCACTTACCTTGCCCCGACTAGCTACCGCTGCGTCGCGATCGAACGCCACACCATAATGCTGCTGCATAAACTGGTCCATCAGCGTGTTGCCCGGTCCTACATCGGTAGAAAACATAGGCTTCCCTGCGTCACCTGGCAAAAAAGTAAAGTTGGCAATACCGCCTATGTTGAGCATAAACCTCACTTCACCCGGTTCTGAAAACAGCAGATAATCGCCATAAACCGCAAGCGGTGCGCCCTCGCCACCGGCCGCCACATGCTTCTGCCTGAAATCACTGATCGTGATGATACCCGTGCGGACCGCAATGTGATCGCCGTCGCCAATCTGCAAGGTCGCGTCGGGATACTCCTCGAGCCCGTGCAACGAAGCAGGCGCATGAAAGATCGTCTGACCGTGACTGGCTATTACATCGACCTCACCGGCTTCGATGCCCCACAACTTGAGCGTATCCAGAATCATCCCGGCATGTGTAATTGCAATCTTTTCGTTCATCAGCGCAACCATCTGGAGGTCGACCGCCCTTTTCGAAAAAACCTGCTTTATTTCGGCCTTCAGTTCATCTGCATACGCTATGGTTGTAAACCGTTCAAGCTGCAGGGTGGTCGACAGTCCCGATCCGATTATGCGGCACAGCGCAATATCGAGGCCATCGAGCGAGGTACCCGACATCAGCCCGATAATGAGTCGCCCCGGCTTGTTTACAATCTCAAAAATTTTGGTCCAGTTGCGGTTCATCCAGTGGTATTTTCTTTTAAGCGCAGCGTGTTACTGTCATTGAACCAAAGATACTATATTCTACTTACCCGGACCGTAAGAAGATGCTATCTCGTGTCCACGAAATCTGGGATTAATCCGGGTTTTGTTCGGGAATAGTCCACAAAAGCTACCCTTTTTGCGAACAAGCCCCGGACTAATCCCGAAGAAATGTTGGACGAGTCATGTTGCGATTGCGGCCACATAGACTTATATTTACTGCTCCGTACACTTCTTAATATAATTAAATGGCACGATTAAACCTCCTGGAAGAGACGCGCTTCGAAAAACTACCCGTTTCTGTATTTGATACTCCCCAATCTGCATCGTTGCACGTTGCAAAACGCATCGCCGGGTTGATTAAGCGAAAGCAACAGCTGAATGAACAAGCGGTGCTTGGGCTGGCGACAGGCGCAACGCCTGTCGGCGTTTATGCCGAGCTGATCAGAATGCATAAGGAGGAAGGCTTGAGCTTCAGGAACGTTACTACGTTTAATCTGGACGAATACTACCCGATGCAGCCGAATGCGGCACAGAGCTATGTTTCGTTTATGAACGAGCAACTGTTTGACCATATTGATATCGACAAGCAGAACGTGCACATTCCTGACGGCACATTGGACCTGGAAAATATACCGGTTTTTTGTCTGGATTACGAGCGAAAGATCACCGAGGCTGGGGGACTTGACATACAAGTGCTGGGGATAGGACGTACGGGCCATATCGGTTTTAACGAGCCGGGCTCTGCACCCAATTCTGGTACGCGGCTGGTAACGCTCGACGACCTGACGCGCCGGGATGCGGCCCGCGATTTTGGAGGCAAGTCTTTTGTTCCTACCAAGGCGATAACCATGGGGATAGGCACCATTTTTAAGGCCCGGGAGATCATTCTGATGGCCTGGAACAAGAAAAAAGCGCCAATCATTAAAAAGGCGGTGGAGGGCGAAATCTCGAGTGAAGTGCCGGCGACCTATCTGCAACTATCGGAGCATGTAGAGTTTATTCTGGATCAGGATGCTGCTTCTATGCTGACGCGTTTTGATACGCCATGGCTGGTGAAAGACTGTGTCTGGGACGAGAAACTGACCCGTAAGGCAGTTATCTGGCTGGCCAATCATATAGGCAAGCCTGTTTTAAAGCTTACGGAAGATGATTATAACAATAACGGTATGGCCCAGCTGGCGGTCGACCGCGGCCCGGTGTATAACATCAACATCGACATTTTTAATAAACTGCAGCATACCATTACTGGCTGGCCGGGCGGCAAGCCGAATGCCGACGATTCGCAGCGTCCGGAGCGGGCCATGCCGGCCAAGAAACGTTCCATTATTTTCTCGCCGCATCCGGATGACGATGTGATCTCGATGGGCGGAACGTTTATCAGGTTGGTCGACCAGGGTCATGATGTGCACGTAGCCTATCAGACTTCGGGCAATACGGCGGTGTGGGACGATGATGTGCTTCGCTTTGTGGAGTTTAACATCGACTTCTCCGAAAAGATGGGCCATGAGCAGCCGGAGCTGAAAAAGATGTATCAGGATATGCGGGCATTTATGGAACTCAAACGGCCGAACCAAGTCGACACCCCAGAAATTCAGACGGTTAAGGGTCTGATCAGGAAGGGTGAGGCCATCGCCGGCGCGCGGTATTGCGGTCTGGACGATGATCATATTCATTTTATGGCCCTGCCTTTTTATGAAAGCGGCAAGAGTCATAAAAACCCGGTTACCGACCTAGACGTGGAGCTTACAATGAAGCTGCTGCAGCAGGTAAAACCGCATCAGGTATTCGCGGCGGGCGATTTTGAGGATCCGCACGGCACGCATATCGTTTGTTTCAATATTATTCTGCGTGCCTTGAGGCGTTTGGCAGAAACGGAAGATTGGGTAAAGGATTGCTGGCTCTGGATGTACCGCGGCGCATGGCAGGAGTTTGAAACCCACGAGATTGAAATGGCCGTACCGCTTAGTCCGCAAGAAGTTGAACGGAAAAAGTTTGCCATCTTTAAGCATCAGTCACAAAAAGACAAGGCGGTTTTCCCTGGCGATGATGCGCGGGAGTTCTGGAAACGCGCCGAAGATCGCAATCGCGAGACGGCGCAGGCTTATGACAACCTCGGACTGGCCGACTATGAGGCTATGGAGGCGTTTGTGCGTTTCCCTTTTTTATAGTCGCCGGAAAGGTGCTCTAATAAGCGGATATCACCTTGATTGGTAATTCTTTGACTGCCTTTTGTCACTTGTGGTAATAAAAGACTATTTTAGTCGCCTGACTAACTTTTATTACCATACATGAAAAGAAGATTTAAAGTCCTGTACCTGGGTTTTGCCGCGCTGGTAATGCTTGGCGCTCCGGTATTCGGGCAAAAAAAACCGGCGCAGCCTAAGAAAGCTGTCGCCACAACCAAAAAGGCATCCGCAGCTGCCGGACAGCAAACCGGAACGCCGATTCCGGTAGATCCGAACGTGAAGATCGGAAAGCTGCCGAACGGGCTAACTTATTACATCAGGAAGAACACGGAACCAAATAAGCGCGCCGAATTGTACCTGGCAAACCGTATTGGTTCGCTGATGGAGGAAGACGACCAGCAGGGCCTGGCGCACTTTACGGAGCACATGGCTTTTAACGGCACCAAAGATTTCCCTAAAAATGAGATGATTAACTACCTGCAGAAGGCAGGAGTGCGCTTTGGGGCCGACTTAAACGCGTACACTGGTTTCGACCGGACGGTTTATCAGTTGCCCATCCCGACAGACAGTGCCGAGCTGTTTAGAACAGGTGTTAAGATTTTGGCCAACTGGGCCGGTAAGATCGTTATGGAGGCCGAGGAGATTGATAAGGAGCGCGGCGTGATCATTGAAGAGGATCGTGCGCGGGGCAAAAACGCGCAGGAACGGATGAGCAAGCAGTTGCTTCCGGTGCTGCTAAAAGATTCGCGTTATGCAAACCGGCTTCCGATCGGTAAACTGGATATCCTGCAGACCTTTACACATGACAAAATCAGAAACTTTTACCGCGACTGGTACAGGCCAAACCTACAGGCGGTGATTGCTGTCGGCGATTTTGATGTCAACGAGGTGGAACAGCTGATTAAGGCGAATTTCTCGGAGCTGACCAATCCGGCAAACCCGAGGCCGCGACTAAAGTACGACCTGCCCGACAACAAGGAGCCGCTGGTTAAGATCATCACAGATCCGGAACAGCAGTATAATGTTGCCCAGGTTATCTACAAGCAGCGCGGCGGATCGATGAAGACATTGGCCGATTATAGGAAAAGCCTGATGTATTCGATGATCAACAGTATGCTGCGTTCGCGTTTGCAGGAGATCCTTCAGAAAGACAATGCGCCTTTTATCGATGTGCAAACCAGCTATGGCCCATATCAGGGCGGTTTGGTACCGGGCATTATGGCCCTGCAGACTGGTGTAGCCTCTTCATCGGGTGCTACGCTTGAGACGGCTGTAAAAGCGGCCCTGGCAGAGAATGTGCGCGCCAGCAAATTCGGCTTCCTGCAATCGGAGCTGGATGTTGCCCGAAAGAACATCCTAGCCAGTTCGGAGAAACAGTTTAGGGAGAAAGACAAGACCTCTTCATCGGCTTTTGTACAGCAATACCTGAATCACTTTCTTACAGAGGCGCCGATTCCTTCTATTGAGTACATGTACACGCAAACTGCAAAGCTGATGGAACAGATCACGCTGGCTGATGTGAATAAGCTGGCTGCAACGTTGATTACCGACGATAACCAGCTTGTTATTGTTCAGGCGCCGGAAAAGGACAAGGCTACATTGCCGACGGCCAACCAGCTTTTGGCTGCGGTGAAGAATGCGGGCGCCGGTGTTACGGCTTATGTTGACAATGCGGTCGACAAACCGCTTATCGCGAACATGCCCGCTGCCGGAAAGGTGGTTGGGGAAAGCAAGATCGCGGCAATTGACGCGACCGAGCTGACGTTGAGCAATGGCATTAAGGTGTTGTTAAAACGTACTGATTTTAAGAACGACCAGATCTTATTGTATTCTTTCGGTAAAGGCGGAACATCTTTGGCCAGCGATGCCGAACTGGAATCGGCCGGCGCGGTGGGACTGATCCCGCAAAGCGGTGTAGGGCCGTTTAACCCGACGCAACTGGGTAAGTTCTTAGCTGGCAACACGGGTCGCGCCGGCGCTTATGTGGGCGATCTTTATCAGGGTTTCAGCGGAAGCAGTTCTCCAAAGGACATCGAAACTGCTTTTCAGATGATCTATGCTTACGCTACCACGCCAAGGAAAGACCCGGAAATATTTAACAAGGCTATCAGCGACTATAAGGTTACGCTGAGCAACAAGAACAGTGATCCGGAAAGTGTGTTTGGCGATACAGTGCAGGCGGTGCTGTCGTCGTACCATAAAAGGGCTATGCCAACCGAGCTGTCTGACCTCGAGAAGATATCGCTCGACAAAGCTTTTGCTTTTTATAAGGCCCGTTTCGCTGATCTGGGTGAGCAAACATTTGTGATCGTTGGCGCCTTTGACATGAACACCATCAAGCCCCTTATTGAAAAGTATATCGCCAGTTTGCCAACAACTCCTGCTGTGCAGGATTTTAAAGACCACGGCATCCGTCCGCCTAAAGGCAAGGTGAGCAAGACCGTTTACAAAGGCCTGGAAGATAAAGCGGAAGTACGTCTGTACCTGCATGGCGATTATGACTATGCGAAGGCGACCAATACGCAGCTTCAGGCACTGAAGGCTGCTCTGGAAATTAAGGTACTGGAGCGCCTGAGAGAGAAGGAAAGTGGTGTTTATTCGCCTAGCGTGGGCTTAAGCCTGTCGAAAGAGCCCAATGCGCATTACTATTTTAGCATCTCGTTTAGCTGCGCACCGGCAAATGTGGAGAAGCTGATTGATGCTTCGTTGGATGAGGTGGCTAAAATCCGCGCCAATGGAGCTTCATCTGAAGACATCAGTAAGTTCAAATCTGAGGAGCAACGCCAGATGGAGCTCAGCGTGCGCGACAATAACTTTTGGCTCAATTACATAGTGAATCGCGTGAAGAACGGCGAACCGATGGACCAACTGCAAGGCTTTAAGCAGTCGCTCGAAGCTGTAAGTGCGGAAAGTACAAAGGCTGCGGCGCAGCAATACCTGACAGGAGAAAATTTTATCCGCCTGGTATTGATGCCTCAGAAATAAGCTTCGTTTAGCGTTATGCAGACTTATGAAAGGCCGCTTCTTTTCAGGAGGCGGCCTTTTTTAATTTAGTTGGCAGATGTTACGCCTTTGGCCTGAACACCGACCGGTCCGCTCGGTTCGCTCTCGTTCTTTAGCCTGTCGAGCGCTGTAACCAGGTAGTTGTACCTCTTGCCGGGTTCTATCTCGGTATCGATAAACGAGGTGAAGTCATTAAAGCTTATCTTTAGGATGTGCTTAGCTTCAAGAATGTCGATTTTGTCGCCCTCTTCAAAGCGGTAAATAACATATCCTGAAGCTGTCTCCCCGTCTTCTGCCTTAAGCGGATGCTTCCATTTGAGGTGTACCCCGTCGTTCATGGCATCGGCAATGAGCTCTTGCGGCTGATTGGGCACAACATCGTCGAGCCATGGCATTTGAGGCGGCAATGCCGGGTACTGGTACAAATTCTGCCTCAAAGAATCGGCCGTGCCCCGAGCGACGGTTGCCAGCGACTTAGAACTAAAGAATACACTGCCCTGCACGCGGTTGTTGTTTCTCAGATAGCGGATCTGGTTGGGTATCTGGTTTGGCTGCCGCCATGCAGCTTCCATCTTTTGGTTTACTAGGTAGGCTGCCTGACCGATATAGAGATGTCTGCCGTAGGTATTGTTGCTCCACCAGTCGACCAGCGTACCAAAAGGCGCTGCACTGCGGGTAAAGCTGAAGTAAATCTGCGGATTGATATAGTCGACCCAGCCTTCGCGCACCCATTTTCTGGAATCGGCGAACAGGGCGCCGTAGTTGGACAGTCCGTTGGTGGCCGATCCTTCAGGATCTTCGCTTCTGTTGCGCCAGATGCCGAATGGACTGATGCCGAACTTGACGTGCTTTTTATAATGGTGTATACTGTCGCCCAGCTGCTTGATGAGTCTATCTACGTTGTTTCTCCTCCAGTCGCCAATCTCTGCAAACTCACCTCCATACTGCTGAAAGGTTTTGCTATCGTCGATCCGCTGCCCCGAGACGGGATAAGGATAGAAATAGTCATCGAAATGGATACCGTCTACATCGTAGCCTTTAACCACGTCGAGGATCACCTGTACGATATATTCCCTTACCTCGGGTATGCCGGGATCGAACTGCTTTTTGCCGGCATAGGTGAAGAACCATTCAGGACGTTTGCGGGCCATGTGGTTCTCGTGCAAAGCTGCACCCGGACTCATCGACGCCCGGTAAGGATTGAACCAGGCATGCAGTTCCATTCCACGAAAGTGCGCTTCCTTGATGGCAAACTCTAGTGGGTCGTAACCTGGTGCTGGCGCGATGCCTTGTCTCCCCATGAGCCACTGGCTCCAGGGCTCCCTGGATTTTGCGTAGAATGCATCGGCCGCAGGCCGCACCTGCAGCACAATTGCGTTCATGCCATTCGCATGATGCTGCTCCAGGATGCCTATGAGCTCCTGCTTTTGTTTGTCGACGCTCAGCCCGGGCTTCGAGGGCCAGTCGATATTAGCTACCGTGGCCACCCACACACCTCTGAACTCGCGCTTTGGAGCAGTTTTTGATGTGGTTTGCGCGAATAGAGAGATTTGGACTGAGAAAAGTAGCGCAAGCCCGTAAATAATATGTTTTAGCATGCTGTATTGGTTCTCTGCTTGTGAATATAGTTTCATTTGTTGTGTTTTGTGGACTGTGTGTATCCGTAACCCTTAGCAAGTAAACGATTTTTTCGAAAGACTTATACAAAATTGTGCGTTTTTTTTACTTTAGTTGATTCGGCGCACAGCCATTGCTAGTGGATATTGTATTAATTATTGATTGATGTTGAACCAGAACGATACTATAAATAAAGGTGACCGTAATAAAATCTATTTTCTGGTAGTCGTCATTATCGCGCTGCTCGGCACAAACGCTTACCTCTTCTTTGAGGGCAAGCAGGAGAATGAGCGGTATGTGAGCATAAACACCGAAAAAGACCGTCTGCAGCTTGAGGTGGAAAAGATTGAAGTGGAACTGGACAGGCTTAACGAACTTAATGTTCAGCTTAGTGACAAGCTGGTTAACGAACAATCGCAGGCCAGAGAAAAGATCGCGGAACTGAAGGCCGCTCTTCAGAAGGCGGAGTTAACTAAGGCCGAACTGGAGACGGTGCAGGGAGAGGTTAGGAATCTCAGAGACTTTGTGCGCCAGCACAATGAACGCATCATTCTTTTGGAACGGGAAAACGCCTCGCTGAAAAATGAGGTGGACGTACTTAAAGAGACGGCTAGCCTGGCAGAGCAGCAGGCAAAGTCGCTTGCCGAAAAAAACACTGAACTGAATGCAAAGGTGCGTGCAAGTTCGGCGCTCAAGGCGTCAAACGTATCGGTTACGGCTTATCGCGTAAAGAGCAACGGACGGAACATTGAAGTGAGCCGGGCCAGCACGGCGAAAAAGCTGAGCGTGAGGTTTTCCATAGTTCCAAATGCCCTTGCAGAAAAAAACTATCACAAGATTTACTTGCGGGTGTTTGACCCGGCGGGCAACCTTATCGCGAATGAGAACAACATGTTTGAAGCGGAAGGAGAAGATATGCAATACAGCACGTCGACCTCCATATCTTACAACGACGACAATACAAGTTACACCATGGATTGGGTTAATCCGAACCCCTTTATGAAAGGCACCTATACGGTGATCATCTATTCAGACGGTTATACCATGGGCCGGTCGGAAATTGAACTACGATAGCGGGAAAGTGAGGTAAAAGGTCGTTCCGACACCATCAAAAGATTTAAAGGCTATACTTCCTCCGGCGTTTTCAATAGCTTGTTTTACAAAGGCGAGCCCCAATCCGGTACCAGACGACTTGGTGGTGAAGTTGGGCACGAATATCTTATCCTGAAGCCCGGTATCTATACCCTTGCCATTATCGTCGACCTCGATGTAGACGTTCTGCTGATCGCTTTTTACCAGAACTTGAATGCGACATGCCTCATTTGGTCTTGCAGCCTCAATTGCATTCTTAAAGAGGTTGTTGAAACTTCGAAGCAACTGGCCCTTATCGCCGATGACCACAACGTCCCTGCCTGCATGGTTGCGGATCAGTATTTCAACGTTGGAGGTGTTTGTAAATACATCTCTGGCCTGACCGATCACAGGCAGCAGCGAAAGCCGTTCCAGTTTGGTGTCGGGCATTTTAGCGAAATTCGAAAACTCGGACGCAATAGTAGATAAACTGTCGATTTGCTCAATAAAGGATTTGTTGAAGCGCTCGAACTTCTGTTCGAAGTTGGGATCGTTTTCCCGCCAAGATTTTTCCAGAAGTTGGACGCCCAGTTTTAAAGGCGTTAGCGGATTCTTTATCTCGTGTGCAACCTGTTTCGCCATTTCCCGCCAGGCGCTTTCACGCTCGGATCGCGCAAGCTTAGCCGCGCTTTCCTCAAGTGCGGCGATCATTTTGTTGTATTCTTTAATGAGCGAGCCGATTTCGTCGTGCCGATGCCATACAATCGGCTGGTTTCGTTGTCCGAGCTTGGTTTGCTTGATGCTTTCCTGAATAAAGGTAAGCGGAGCCGTGATCTGGTTCGCAAGAAAGACGGCGAGTATACCAATGCCGACAAACACAAGCGCATAAATATTGATGAGCAGGTTGATGAACACGCCGATCTTGTTCTGATAGTCGGCCTCGTTTGCATAGTAGGGTACGTTGATGTAGGCGACTGTGCGGTTTTGTCCATCGCGGATCGGTGCATAACCGGAGGCATAAGTAAACATGCCGACCTTCTCAGCGGGGTTGATGTATTCCGACCTTTGCAACTGACTTAGATGTATGAAGGCCCGCGAACCCATACGGCGGTTGATAATACCGAGGTCAAACATTCGCGGCAGGGATGTGAAGATCAATTGTCCATCGGTATCAAAAAGATTCAGATAAGAGGCGTTGATATCGGCAAACTGATTAAAGTCATTAACCGCTTTATCGCTCGGGTATGGTATGCCCGTACTCACAATCTGCCGCTCATATGACTCCTGTACTTTGCGCACCTTTTCTTTGATAACGTCTTCTTGTTGTATGCGGTAAACTTTACGCATATAGAAGTAGGTTGTCCAGCCGACAATGAGTAAGGTAGCCACTACGGAAAGTATAATCGAAAACTGTATTCGGGTTTTATATAAGATCTTGTTTGCATTGATCATTAAGGATCGGTTGATGTTGAACCAGCCCGTCCAGCTTTCATCGATATTCTTTAGGAGCCAGATCAGGATGTATAAGGTGATCGAAAAAAGAATGAACACCAACAGAAAGAATGATAGTGTAGCAAGACGGGTGATATAAGAAACGTTCTCGCGACTGATCACGACTACCTTGGAGGCACCGGGTGAATAGATCAGGTGCGAATAATTTGCGCTGTCTGCGGTGAACTCAATTCCTGGCTGATTATCGATCAGATTGTAATTTGTAAGTTTGTAAGTGTATTTGCCCGACTGGCTTTCCAGCTTACCGTCTTTGTAGAATGCTATAGAGTAATTTGCATAATCATCATCGCTGCCCGAACTGCGGTCCAGCAGTATCTCCGGAACCTGACCCCTGAAGTTATAGGGCTGCGTCTTGAGCTCGACAACAAGGGTGCCGAGGAACCTTTCGTCTTCTATGACAGGAATGATGCCAAAATAATGCTGGTACCCGAAAGCGTTATTTATTTTGTAAAAGAAATCGGATTCCTGCAGCTTGACTGAGCCGGACTGCACCATATTCTTAAAATAACCAAGTTTCGTGACCCGATCGCCATTCATCGGCAGTCCGGCATGATTGTAGGCATAAATATCGAATTCAAACTTTGGCAGGTACGTTTCGAGGTATTGGCGATTGATGTGCTTCCTAAGTTCAGCACCGCTGCTGAGGGCAGGCTGTTTGAAGTAATGCAGCACAAAGCTGTTGCCGAGCACGGCCTTTTCAAGACTACTGATTGCGCTGATTGTTTTGAAGTCTTCCGCATCTTCCAGTCTTTGCGCAATTGTGATCCGGCTAGTCCGTTCCTTTTCTTCGGTAAACTTCAGGTATTTTACAGAGGAGATAAACGCAAGACAAAAAAACAGCGCCGCAAAGATTCCTATTGAGAATTTCGCTCCGCGCTGATAGAAGTTCCAGCCCATGATGAATATAAATAGGGCATAGGCAATAAAAAAGACACTGAATTCGCTGAACATCCGATAGAGCAGATAAACAAGGAATAAGGTCAGGAACAGTACAAGCCGGTCTCTGTTAGATACCTTGAGTTGCAAGGTCTGCTGCATAAAGATTTGCGCAACCAAGTAGGTATTGAACCACACGAGGCACAAAATAACGATACTGACCCAGGTGATCCAGCCCAAATTGATGATATTTGTAATGTCGAAGTTGATCTTGGAGTTGATGATAAGTCCGAAAAACACCTGATCAAACAAATAGGCGAGTGCAGCAAAAGCGATAAGAAAAAAACCGTGTATAATAAGACCAACACTCCGGTTGTTTTGAAGCCAGTCTGGCGTTCGGTATTTCTCCGTATGCGTGTACATAAACAGAACAATCCAGGTTATGGCAATCACGTTTAACAGGAAATCACCCAGTGAGGGCATAAAAAAGCTTTCCGCATACACGTTCGGGCTGAAGATCAGCAGATCAAACTGCCGATTAAACCAACCGTATTCCAGGTCGCTGATCCGAACGGCCATGAAAAAACACATCAACAGCAACGTTCCGCCAACCGGATAACCTTTTTTTACCAGCCAACCGCAAAACGAATTAACAAACAGGCAGAAGCTAAATATGCCAATGATCCACAGCCACAGTTCAATGGTTGAATAGATGCTTTTGGAATAATTCGGCTTGAGCTTTACTTCGAAAAAGAGTTTACCCTCCAGATTGTGAACCCCGTAAACCTGCTTGTCGGTGAACACGGCCAGTTCAAGAGCATTAGTTTCCGATAGCAGGGGCGATATCTGGTTACTCAGATATTCGTTCTGAACCGGGTAATTTGTCCTGATCTCGATCAGGAAAATGATGTCATAAGCCCCGGAGGTTTTTTTGATCAACTCGTACCAGCCGTTAGACAACTGCACAAAGGATGAGCCTTCGCGAATGAATTCAGGGTTTGGAGGAATCGCCTTAAATGAGCTCCAGAACCTTAACCGTCCGTCTTTATATGTAAGGATGTTAATGCCCTGATCACGATAGTTGTTGATAAAATTGAGCGCATAGGCTTCGTTCAGGTGATAACGTTTGGCGCTTTCGACCTGTCTGGCGCTCAACAAAAAATTGTGGATGATCTCCTCTTTCTCCTTCAGGCTGTTTTGAAGCTTGGATGCCTCATATTTCAATAGTTCTTCCTTGGAGATAGAGTGCTTAAGCGAAATAGCTGTAACAATACAGCAGGCACCCAGTATCAATAATAGAAATCTGATGTTACCTGCTATACTCATCGCTATGTCATTGAATCAGGATCTGTCGAACAATTAGGCTGTTGCCGAAGCTGTTTGCACCTCTTTGCTCACCTTTTTAACCAGGCCTTGCAGCACATTTCCAGGGCCAACTTCAATAAATTCGTTCGCACCATCTGCAATCATCTGCTCAATTGTCTGAGTCCACTTTACGGCACCTGTAAGTTGCGTAATCAGGTTTTCTTTAATTCTTTGAGGGTCGGTATTGGCTACCGGGTCAACATTCTGATAAATGGGGCAAACTGGCTTTAAAATTGGCACTAGCTCTATGGCCTGCTGCAGCTCGCGTCTGGCAGGCTCCATCAGCGGAGAGTGGAAGGCGCCTCCTACATTCAGTTTCAATGCACGCTTTGCACCGGCTTCGGTCAGTTTCTGACATGCGAGGTCTACACCGGCTATGCTGCCCGAAATAACGATTTGCCCGGGACAGTTGTAATTTGCCGCTACGACTACTTCATCTATTTCATCACAAACCTGCTCAACAACATTATTTGCAAGCCCAAGGATGGCTGCCATTGTGGATGGCTCCAGTTCACAAGCTTTCTGCATTGCGTTGGCCCTGGTAATGACCAGTCTAAGCCCGTCCTCAAAAGACAATGCCGACGCAGCAACCAATGCCGAGAATTCGCCCAGAGAGTGACCCGCCACCATATCTGGCTTAAAACGCTCGCCCAAAGTCCTGGCGAGGATCACAGAGTGAAGAAAGATTGCCGGCTGGGTGACCTTGGTCTGCTTCAATTCTTCATCTGTTCCCGAGAACATTATATCGCTAATCCGGAAGCCGCTAATGTCATTTGCCCTCTCGAACATCTCTCTCGCTTGAGGCTGCTCATACAGCGCTTTGCCCATGCCTGAAAATTGGGCGCCCTGCCCGGGAAAAATATATGCTTTCATAATGTCGTATGCTTCTTAATGTAAATTTGCTGTAATCAGCCTTAAAAATTCCGCCCTGGTTTTATCTTTGGCAAACTCGCCGGTAAAAGCGGAGGTCGTGGTTACGGAATTCTGCTTCTGTATACCCCGCATGGCCATACACAGGTGTTTGCACTCAATAACTACGGCTACGCCCGCCGGCAGCAGCGTTTCTTGTATACAATCCCGTATTTCGTTGGTAAGGCGTTCCTGCACTTGCAGACGGCGTGCAAAGGCGTCAACAATGCGGGGAATCTTGCTTAAGCCAACAATGTGTCCGTTTGGAATGTAAGCCACATGCGCTTTTCCGAAAAATGGAAGCATGTGGTGTTCGCACATGGAGAAAACTTCGATGTCTTTGACGACAACCATCTGGCTGTAATCTTCACGGAACATTGCTCCCCTAAGGATCTCAGCCGGATTAAGGTCGTAACCGTGTGTAAGATATTGGAGTGCCTTCGCAACTCGTTCGGGCGTCTTCACAAGTCCCTCCCGATCGGGGTTTTCTCCGAGTTGTTCCAGAATATCTTTATAATGATTAGCAACCGAAGCTATCTTGCCTTCGTTATAACGGTCAATTTTAATGTACCCGTCTTCTTGCTCGTCAAAATGGTCTGTATGACTGTTCATATCGATCTGATTAGCCGAAATACTCAACAAAGTTGTTTTCGGTTTCATGAATTTTGATGGCATGCAACTGCGCGCCTGAATCATTAATTAGGGGTGCCAATATATCCCAGACAGCGATGGCGAGATTTTCAGTCGAAGCAAGCTTTCCCTGCATAAAATCTACGTCCATGTTTAGGTTTTTGTGGTCGATTTTGTCCACTACATGTGCGTTAACGACGTCCTTAAGCCACTTCAGGTCGACTAAAAAGCCAGTTTCAGGATTCACCTCCCCCTTTACTGTTACAAACAGCTGATAATTGTGTCCATGCCAGTTGGGATTAGCGCACTTTCCAAAAACTTCCGTATTTTTATCGTCCGTCCAGTCGGGCCTGGATAATTTGTGAGCCGCGTTAAAGGAAGCTTTCCTCGTTATATATATCATGGTACTTATATTATTTGCAAATATACGCAGAAAGCTTAAAGTAGAAAGGTTTAACGAAAGTTACGCAGTCCCGAAAATGTCATGATCACGATGAAAACGCTTATAATTGCTGCAACGCGGGCTGAAATAGCGCCACTTTATAAACACTTCAAATTAGCGGAGGCGAACTTTGTCCAAACGCCGGCTTTCGACCTTCTGATCAGTGGCGTAGGTATGACAGCGACAGCTTTTGCACTTGGGCAGCGTCTTAACCTCAGCTATAACCTTGTTGTCAACCTGGGCATCGCCGGATGCTTTGACCGATCCATTCCCCTTGGCAGCGTGCTGAACATTATTGCTGATGAATTTTCTGAATTAGGCGCTGAGAATGGCGACGGCTTTTTATCGATAGACGAGCTTGGTTTTGGTCGCTCAAGAATCCCGGCCCGAGTCCCTGCTGATACGCCGTTTGTTGCCGCATTAAAAGAAGTCAGGGGCATAACGGTCAACTCTGTACATGGCCGGGCAGACAGCATAGCAGAGGTAACGAATCGCCTTAGTCCGGTAACAGAAAGTATGGAAGGTGCGGCAGTGTTTTATTGCTGCAACGAACTTTCCCTGCCATGCATCCAGATCCGTAGCGTTTCTAATTATGTTGAGGAGCGAAACAGTTCCAATTGGGACATCGGGCTTGCGATCCGAAACCTGAATACCTGGGCGATTGATTATTTGACAAATCGCTAACCGATAACTTTCCCGAGCTGAGTACTTTTAGGTTATGAAACTTACTTTAGGCTTTTCCCCGTGTCCGAATGACACCTTTATATTTGACGCCCTTATCCATCAAAAGATAGATACGGAAGGTCTGGAGTTTGACGTCAGCTTCGACGACGTGGAAACTTTAAATCATAAAGCATTCAAGGGAGACCTGCATATCACCAAATTAAGTTTTCATGCGTTTGCCTATGTATATGAGAATTATGTCCTGCTTGACGCGGGAAGCGCGTTGGGTTTTGGTGTAGGGCCAATGCTGATTGCTAAAGACGAGCAGCTTGTGGGGCGGCTAAACGATCTGCACCCGGATTTGAGAATTGGTATTCCCGGAAAATATACGACAGCAAACTTCCTTCTGAATATTGCCTTTCCCCATTTAAGCAATAAGCGCGAATTGATTTTTTCAAGCATTGAGCCCGCACTGCTAAGCGGAGAAATTGACCTCGGCCTCATTATCCATGAGAACCGGTTTACGTACCAAGAGAAGGGATTGCACAAAATCATCGACCTGGGGAATTACTGGGAAGAGCTTACCGGCTGTGCAATTCCGCTTGGCGGCATTGTTATACGTCGTGACGTGGACCCCAAGATTCAGCACAAGGTAAACCGGCTTATAAGGAGGTCCGTCGAATTCGCGTTTGAGCACCCAAAATCGGGGCTTTCCTTCATTAAATCTCATGCGCAGGAAATGAGTGAGGCAGTCATGTACAAGCACATTGACCTTTATGTGAATAAGTACAGCGCCCATTTGGGCATTGAGGGAAGAAGGGCCATCGATACCCTGTTTAATTTGGCACAGAAGAAGGGGATATTGCAACCCCTGAGCAAAAGTCTGTTCTTAACGTCGTAAAACCACTAGCGACAAGGGCCTTCGGGAATTTCTTTTGTGATTTTAAGAAGCTTTGTAACGACCATAGTCGAGTCGAAGTCGGCCGACACGACTAAGCTGTCAGACTTGATCAACCGGCATTCTACCTCGATATAAACAGGCTCGTAAGGTTTCTCAAAATTGAAGTTGCTGTACGCCAGCTCAAGTGTTTTTGCACTATCAGCCACCCAATACTCTTGCCCACCCTCGCAATCGGTGAAAGATTTTATCTCAGGTCCATAGCTGTAAAGTCCTTTAGCAATCTTAACAGCATCGCTCGCCCGCTCGGAAGTACTACTTCCATTACATGCGCTCAGACCGAACACGACAGCAAACAGTATGAAAATTTTTATATGATCCTGCATATATCTACAGATCTTTATTTAAGTAATTTATCCTCTTAACGCTTAGATTAGCTGACAAAGCTGATGCCACAAAAGAAAACACACCAACAGTCAGGAAAACAAGCACAAAATCCATTGCTTTGAACGCTACCGGATATGCATTAGCAATCACGAGGTTTTCCTGCGACATCTTAAAGAACCCAAATTGTTTCTGCAGGAAACAGAATGCAAAGCCTAACGCAAGACCGCCGATGCATCCGGTCATGGTAATCATCATGCCTTCAAGGAAGAATATTCGTTTGATCAGCTTTTTTCCGGCACCCAGACTGCTCAATATGGCTATATCTTTGAGTTTATCAATGACAAGCATAGTCATAGATCCGATAATATTAAAAATAGCGATAATCAGGATAAACGTAAGAATGATATAAACCGCCCATTTCTCGCTGCCTAGAATATTGTAAAGAACTTTGTTTTGTTCAATTCGGTCTTTTACCTCAAATCTGTCGCCAATTGAGTCTTTTATAGTTTTCTTGAAGCTATCAATGTCTGCTCCTGGAACCAAGTTGATTTCAATTGACGAGACCCTACTAGGCTCGTCGAACAGTTGCCGCGCAAAAGCAAGTGGTACAATAGCTACGTTATCGAAGTCCTGCTGCACTTCGAAAACACCACCCACGGGAATGCCAAGCATATTAAAGTCATCTGCTGGATTTAAAGCATTTCCTTTGCTGCCTTTTTTTGGAGAAAACACTTGCAACTCGTTAAACGGATCAGAAATATTTACCATCAGGTATGTCTGTATGGCTGAGCCTATCAACACGCGGTATCCGCTCCTATTTTCAAGGACGAACTGACCCTCAATTGTTATGCTGTCAAGACTCTCATTTTTTAGATAGTCCCCACTTACGCCTTTGATCATACTTACAGACTGCTTGTCATTATATTTTAGAAGCGCATTTTCTGAAAGCACTTCCGTGTAAGAGTATATCGATTCGTCTGCCCGCAGCGCGTTAAAGTAGGGCATCTTCGGATCAAAACTCTTTCCCTGTTGCGGCGAAATCATTATATGCGGGCTCAACGTGTTGAACATTTTGAGTACCACCTCTTCAAAGCCATTGAAAACCGACAGTATGACAATCAGTGCAGCACTTCCGACAAACACTCCAACCATCGAGATGGCCGAGATTACGTTTATCGCATTCGTTGCCTTCTTAGAAAAAAGGTAGCGCCTGGCTATGTAAAATGAAGTATTCAATTGCAGTAACAGTTAAACATGCTATCTAAGGAAAGGATTATGTTGTTTCTCGAAGCCGATTGTTGTCGACGGCCCATGTCCAGGGTAAACCTTACAGTCCTCAGGTAATACTAAAAGGCCCTCTCTTATACTGGTAATCAGTTGGCTGTAATTTCCTCCAGGTAGGTCGGTGCGACCGATGCTACCATAAAACAATACATCACCACCAATTAAAAACGCTTCTTTTGACGCATAAAAACAAATATGACCAGGAGAATGACCAGGCGCAAATATTACCTCTAACCTACTGCTTCCAAAGCTGACGAGATCACCCGTTACCAGAAAGGTTTCGGGCTGTGGCGACAAGTCGTATTGCAGACCCATTTGAGTCAGGTAGCCAGGTATAGCATGCAAAACGACTAGTTCCCCCTCGTGGAACTGCGGTTTGAGCCCCCAGTTATCATACACAAACCGGTTGCCGAAAACATGGTCGTAGTGACAGTGTGTATTTAACAATGCGACAGGTTTCAACCTCTTGTCTTTTATAAACCGGACAAACTCGTTCTGCTCCGACGAGTCGTACATACCAGGGTCAATGATTACACATTCGCCCGTCTCGTCAAACAAAACGTACGTATTTTCCTGCACCGGATTAAACGTGAAACTATGTATTGTTATCATTTGCTAAGTATTATTTCCATTTAAAAGTCTCGATCAACCTGTCGATATCCACCCTTATAAACTCCACTACGGGTTGTATCGAATCGAATTGCGGCCGTTCACTAAAATATAGGGCGCCCCTGAAATAGTGTTTTGCGCTGTCGGTCAGGAAAAACTGTATGGACGACGCCGTATTACCTTCTATCGCATAATATATGCCATATACCCGTTTGTCGGGATAATTAATTAACTTTTGATCGATTGCATTCGCTTTGACCGTGTGCTTGAAGGCGAACGTCCGAGCGTCTTCAGCGAGACTTTCAAATTCCGCCTTTGATGTCACGTCGTAATAAGTCAGATGCAATCGTCCATTAAACCTCGAGAACACCAGATTATACCAACACGGCCTATCCCTGCTGTCAGCCTCTACCGACCCGTATACCGGATAATCAAAGGTAAAAGCACAGCCCTGATCAAACTGGCGGTACTGCTTTTTCGGAAATTCAATATTAAAGTAACCGCGCGGCTTCGGGGAATAATCTTCACCCCAACAGGATGCGAACAATATAATGACAACCAAAGTTCTGCCTATGCGCCTGATCATAGGTTCCAGATATGCCAGGACCGTTCCGCTTGGAGATAGAGCATCTCCAACCCATTCTTTGTCTTCCCCGAACGCTCACGTACCTTTCTTAAAAAGGTGGTTTCCTCAGGATTATACACCAGGTCGTAAGCTAGATGTTCCGGGGTAAGCGCCTCGTATGGAAAAAGCGGATAGGTTTCATAATCGGGCGACATCCCTAGCGGCGTGGTGTTTATGAGTACTGTGTATTCAGCGAGCAGTACCGGATTGAGCTGCTCATAGGGAATTGTTTTGTCTGAAAGCCTTCTACTAACTACCAGAAAAGGGATTTTCAGCTTCTTCAATACATACTTGACCGCCTTGGCGGCGCCCCCGTCACCAAAGATCAATGCCTTCCTGTGATGGTGCTCCAATAAAGGTAACAGTGACTGTTCGAAACCGTACGCGTCCGTATTATATCCTTTCAGGAAGAGCGCGTCGGCGCAGCGGTCGACAGAAATGCAATTCACCGCGCCAATCTCAAGTGCAGCTTCGTCCACTTCCGTCAAAAATGGCATAACATCCAGCTTGTAGGGAATTGTCACGTTGATGCCCTCAAGCGTTGTGTTTTCAGCCAGCAACGCGGGAAGCATTCCGATCTCCCGGATCGGATACAACTCGTAACTGCATCCAGCGATCTGTTCTTTCTGAAACTTCTCCGTAAAAAACTTCTTCGAGAAAGAATGTGATAATGGGAAGCCGATCAAACCAAATTTTCTCATATCAGGAAGATTATTTAGAGTCCAAACGCTAAATCTCCGAAAGATTAAGAAAGTGATCAAATGTATCGCCTCTTAAACCCAACCGGATTGTTTCAAGAGGAATCACTTCTGCCGGAGCTATATTGCCTAGGTTCACATTCGATCCAAGCAGTTTGATAAACCAAACCTGTTGCTCTTTCTGCGGCGCCTCCCAAATGATCGCTTCCTCCGGTATCTGGGTGAGGATCTCATCAACCAGCCCCTCTCTCACTTCGCCAGAGCCCCGGTAAATGCCTACATTTCCACCTTCCCGGGCCTCAGCGATTACTTTCCAGGATCCTGCATCTATCTCAGCCTGCATCAGCTTAATCCATTTGTAGGGTGCAAAAATCTTAGCGGCATCTTTTGAGCCAACTTCAGATATCACGGTAACCTGGTCTGACAGTTTACTAATATACTCACACTTAAGCTCGTGTTCAATCGTTATAGACCCATCCGACACTTCAACGTATTCCATCTGAAACTCATCAAGCACCCGGCGGTAGTCGTCGAACTGGTTCCTTATGATAAAAGCTTCGAAGAGCGTACCACCGAAATACGTAGGAATACCAGCAGATTTATATATCGCAAGTTTTTCCTTCAGTTTAGGCGTAACGAACGAAGTTGCCCAACCGAGCTTCACGATATCAGTATGTACACCAGCGATATCAATGAAATCTTCAGTTTGTCTCATGCTGAGCCCCTTATCCATGACCATAGTAATCCCTTTGTTCCGGGGCTTAACGGGTCTGTCAGGTAAATTATTCAACGGGTAATTCATATTGATCACAAAGGTGAAAAAAAATGTACAGTTTTATTGCCAATGACCAATAAAACTGTCCGCTTTTATTTCAAATAGCGGTTAATCACTTCTAGGATCGAGCCATTCTCCTGTAATTGCGGCAGGTATTCAAAAAGTATATGATGCTTATCAGGGTCTGTTTTCAGAGCGGTTTCCAGAAATAGCAAGGCGTCGTTCTTTTCCCCCATAGCAAACAGATAGGCTACCATCCGGTAATATAGTTCGGCCGCGTCCGGGTTGTTTTTTACCGCCTCTGAAATAGCTTCTGAAGCCTCCAATAGCTTGCCCTGCTCATATAATACGGTCGAATAATCAAGCCAGGCTTCCACATCAACCGGGTTGTATTCAAGTACTTTGTTATAGGCGTCTATCGATTGGTCTATCTGTCCGAGCTTATAGTACGCATCGGCCATTGCAAACCAGAAATCCGGATTTTCTCCATCAAGCTCAAGCGCCTTTTTATAAAAGTGTAGCGATTCAAAGTAACGTCCCTCAAAATTCAGCGTAACGCCTATCCCGAACCAGGCATCGGCCATGTTAGCATCGAGCTTAACGGACTTCTTGTAATAGGCACGTGCCTCATCCATGTTTTCAAGCTTCTCATAACATTCGCCGATTGCGCAATAGGTTTCGGCATTTGGCTTTTCATACTCAAAGGTCTGTTTGTAAACCCCTATCGCTTCGGTGAACCTGTCGAGCTGCACCAATGCATTTCCCTTATTATAGTAAGCTGATGCGAAATTATCCTTGATTAAGATGGCATAGTCGTACGCATCAATAGCCTTTTCGAACATATCAAGTTTATGATAAGAATTCGCCAGATTATACCAGGCTGCATAAGAATAAGGATCGTTATCTATGTATTCCTGATAGAACTGTATGCTCTCCTCCTGTTTGTCCAGAATATCATAACAAAACGCGAGCTCATACAGCCCATCCTTATTTTCCATGTTTTGTTCAAGACTGCGCTTGATATAGGTTATTGCATTTTCATAATCAAGCATGTTTTGGTACACATAAGATATCTGAAGGAGAATTTCATCGGTGGTCTCGGCAAAATCAAGGGCCTTCTGAAAGTTATCCAACGCTTCCGAGTAACGTTCCAGATTGTTGTAGATATTTCCTCTTAAGATGTAAATCTCGGCTTCTGAAGCCTCCAGCATTTCGGCCTTCTCCAGCGCAAGGAAGGCAAGTTCAGTCTGTTCAGTCAGATAAAACAGCTGCGCCTGCTTTACAAGAAATCCTGCTGCATAGGGATGCTGGTTTACCGCGTATTCTGTAACCTGCAAAGCCTTTACCGGGTCATTTTTCTCAATATAATAGTCTATGATGTGCTCAAAAGCATGCGCGTCAAAGAAATACTGGTCATGATTCCGGATCATTTCCTCATACCGTTCTACTGAACGCTGTGTATCATCATTATGATCAAAATAAAACTCCTCTTCCATAAACTAACAATTAAAGAACTACTCCTTTTGTTTGAAAAATCACTTGATAAGTTTACACAATAAACTACAGTAAACCTCAATTAATTATCAACATACAAACAGCCAGGGCGCTAATCAACTGACAATAACGCATATTGAGATCCCTTATATTACACAAATAAACAGCTAAATCCTCAAAGAGTAGTAATATCTATGTCAACATTCGCCCCTGATATTTGACAAAACTGGGGATTTGATGTAAGTTTAACCTCTTTTTTAGTCACCAAGACACAGGCTTTACTTTCATCAATGTTACGCGTAGACAGCTCAAAACCTTTCAAGATCGTTTACTCTCTATGTAAACACGCTTATCTTGGTTACTTAATCGAACCTCACGTCGTACAGCTAAATCCTCAGGGTGACTTTTCTCTCACCTATCAGCGGCTTTTTTCGCATACCGCAGGGGAATTCGCAGCACATCTCACCGACCGTGACTTCAGACTTATAAAAATTCTCGACGAAACGGAGCAGGATGCGATCATCAAAAAACACCACAAAAAAGCAATCCGTGCAGTGGAATTCTTCAGTAAAACTTTCAGCGATAAGTTCTATGAGCACGTGCGTCCGCGCATAGAAAAGCGGTTATCTGAAGTACTTACAGTTTTAAAAGCGACCGGTGGAGCATTATATCTCATGGACAGTGACGGCTGGCCTGCTGAACGGCAAATAGCACTGGCCGAAGAACCTGCTACAGTGCTGTTCCATTTTCGTAGAAATGACAAAGAGACCCGATATTTTCCAACCATCAAATTTCAGGGAATGCGTATCGATTTCATGTTTAAGGATGCGCATGTGGTCAGCAACCAGCCTGCCTGGTTGCTTTTGAACGATACACTATACTTTTTTGAACAAGATATCGAAGGCAAGAAACTGCAGCCGTTCCTTAACAAGCGTTTTATATCCATATCAAGGTCAACGGAGGAAACTTATTTTCAAAAATTTGTATGTCCTCTAATTGAAAAATATCACGTTTACGCAGAAGGGTTCGAGATCAGGACTGAAAAACATGTTGCCGTTCCCACCCTGCAAATCGTATACGTTGAAGGCGGCATCTCGCAACTGGCGCTCTATTTCCGATACGGGGATCATAAATTCTCTGCCGGCAACGAAAAGAAAGTAACTGTCGAACTGATCCGGGAGGCTGGCAACTATACCTTTATCCGGGTTAGAAGAGATGCTCAGCTCGAAAAGGCAAAGTTCGATGCGCTGATCAACATGGGGCTTAGAAAGGTCGGCTCTCTAGCCTATAACCTGGAACCTGCCGCAGCCGGCGACCGCTTTTCTTACGCCGTTATTAACTGGGTCAATGAACATTTGGACGAACTGACAAAGCAGGGCTTCGAGATTATAGCCGAGACGGGCGCCAAGAAGTTTCTGATTGCCACCAGTAAGATCAGCTTCGAGATAAAGGAAGACAACGACTGGTTTGATATTCATGCAATCGTGTCTTTTGGGGAACACGCAATTCCCTTTATCACATTACGGCAGCACATCCTTCACAAAAAGCATGAGTTTACTTTGCCCGACGGCACGATCGCTGTGATTCCTGACAAGTGGTTTGAGCTTTATGGAAGCATTTTCAGCTTATCAGACAGAACAACCTCCCTCAAATTAAAAAAACATCACATCGGCCTCATCAATGAGCTCGCTGAAGACAGCCTCGCCAGCGTTGCACTAAGCAGAAAACTGCAGCGGCTGAACAATTTTGAAGATATTGCTGACGTACGCATGCCTGTGGGCTTTCAGGGCAATCTGCGTAGCTATCAGAAAGCTGGCTATAACTGGTTCAGCTTTCTCCGGGATTATCATTTTGGCGGTTGCCTGGCAGACGATATGGGCTTAGGTAAGACTATTCAGACATTGGCCATGCTGCAAAAGCTAAAGGAAGAAAGCGACGAAACGGCAGGTCGCACGTCACTGATCGTGATGCCGACCTCTTTGATCTATAACTGGTTAAACGAGGCATCAAAGTTCACACCCCAATTAAAGATCCATCCGCATATCGGGTCATCCAGAGCTAAAGATGTAAGCACATTTGCGGATTATGATATTATCATCACAACTTACGGTGTTACACGCGTCGATATCAATATACTTTCAAATTTCCATTTCAGCTACGTTATACTCGACGAAAGTCAAAACATCAAAAACCCTGCATCAAAGTCTTTCAAGGCCGTGCGCACGCTTAAATCGACATACAAACTGGCGCTAAGCGGCACGCCTGTGGAAAACTCTGTGGCTGACCTCTGGTCACAATTAACCTTCCTCAATCCAGGCCTTCTTGGCACGCAATCTTTCTTTAATGAGGAATACGTGCAGGCGATAGAAAAAAAGAAAGATGAGGAGAAGAGCCGCAAATTGCAGGCTATCATCAAACCCTTTATTCTCAGGCGAACCAAAGAACAGGTCGCGGCCGAGCTACCGCCAAAAACCGAACAGACAATCTATTGTGAGATGACGGAAGATCAGTCTGCATATTATGAAAAGACAAAATCCGCTTACCGTAACGACCTCCTCAACAGCCTTGACGATGGGTCGTTTGCAAAGAAGCAGGTCATTTTACTGCAGGGGCTAACCCTGTTGCGGCAACTAGCCAACCATCCAGCAATGATCGACAATGGCTACGCATCAAACTCTGGCAAATTTGAAAGCGTAATTGAAACGCTCGACAACGTCTTGAAAGGTGGGCACAAAGTTTTAATTTTCTCACAATTTGTAAAACATCTCAGCTTGTTCAAAGATCATTTTGAGCGGGAAAATGTCGCATTCAGTTACCTCGACGGCTCTACAAAAGAACGCGGCAAGGTTGTGGCCGATTTTCAGAAAAAGCCCGATCTAAAGGTATTTCTGATCTCTATTAAGGCAGGCGGCGTTGGTCTGAATCTTACTGAGGCTGACTACGTTTTCATCCTTGACCCTTGGTGGAATCCTGCTGTGGAGCAGCAGGCTATCGACCGTTCGCACCGGATCGGACAAGGCAAAAAGGTCTTCATTTATAAATTCATTAGTAAAGACACCGTTGAAGAAAAGATTCTCGCCTTGCAGAATCGCAAAAAACGACTGGCGACCGCCTTGATTACCACAGAGGAGAGCTTTTTTAAGTCACTCAGTAAAGATGATATCCGAGAAATCCTCAATTAGCCCTCTAGCCGAGATCGGTAATTAGACCAACAGCGCGCGAGTGAGCGATTGCCTCCGCACTGCTGTTAAAAAGACAAGTCTGGATCCCGGCCAGTCTGGCCTCTTCAAGGAGGTTTAGTGTCTCCACCTCCCTTTTCTTTCTGATGTTACGGATATATATCGCCTCTATGTTTTTCGGATATCGTTTGGCAATGGTGGTGTAAATTTGCGGATCTTTCTGTGAGTTATCGCCAAAAAAAACAAAGCGCTGGTTAGGAAAGGCGTCGAGAATACGCATAACGCGCAGCAACTTGCCTTCATGACCCGTCTTCCCGGTCTTGATCAAATCTTTCCAGCGTTTGATCTGGTTGAGCAGAAAAGTTCCTTCTGGCAACTTATTAAACCTAAAGATCTCCACAAGGTAATCATACAGGTTCCACTCACTGCTGGAAACATAAAAAAATGGATTGGGCTGATCAGCCTGCGTATGTGAAAAGGCCAACAGGTTATAGTGGGTATACACATCTTTAAAAGTCTTTCTAGTTCGCGGATTTTTAATAAATAGCTCACGCAGCCGCCTGCCTATTGTCGCCGAATGCGACACCATTATCGTATCATCAATATCCGAGATGAACGCATATTGGGTAATATGTGGTACATATATTTGTCCCTGGCCTACCCCGATCACCTTGCCCCCATCATCCAGCGCTTCAACTTTCACTCCATGCCAACCAGCATTTATCCCTTCCGGCACGCTCCATTCAAACTTGAAAAAGCCATCATATTCAGTTTTTTGATAAACCTCCTGGCCCTCGAAAGTGAGCCTTACCTGAACAAACGGAAAAGGTTTCAGTATAAATAACTTAAGCAGATGGATGATGTTGACGAGCAGATTGTTGCTGAAGGTTTGCCTTGTATGGGCTTTAAATCGAAACACATGTCCGTAAACCACCATATTCTGGCTGTGTCCGTAGCCATGATAAACTTTAACACTTACCGAATTATTCATTAAATTAAAACAGACCAACCTTGCGGTTGTTTGTGATAATGAAAACTCCCATATTACAACCTGAAATGAAATTACTGTTCATAGTTAATCCTGGCTCAGGAAGTGATGAAGTAAATTTTAACACCATCATAACAGATTACTTTATAAACCTTACCCAACACGAGGCAGAGATTTACGAATTACCGCCTAATTGCGCTTTAGATACACTCAAAGGAATTATAAACAAGTCGATGGCCGACCGTGTCGTGGCCGTAGGCGGCGATGGAACAATCAAACTCGTTGCCGAGAGTCTGCTTCGCTCAGAAATACCCATTGGGATTATCCCGGCGGGATCGGCCAATGGCATGGCAAAGGAGCTCGGAATACCGCTGGCTGCCAACGATGCGCTTGAAGTCGCTGTAAACGGATCACCTAAAATGATACATGCAGTCTCTGTCAATAACGAGTTATGTATCCACCTGGCTGATATCGGATTCAACGCCTACCTTGTAAAAAAGTTTGACACACTGCCCCAGCGGGGAATGTTAGGGTATGCTAAAGCGGCCTGGAAGGCCTTATGGAGTCACCGTAAAATGGAAGTGGCATTTGAAATCTCTGGAAAAAAAATTATTTCAGAAGCAGCTATGGTAGTCATTGCCAATGCCACCATGTATGGAACCGGTGTAAAGATCAATCCCGAGGGGCGGCTCGATGATGAACTGTTCGAGGTCGTGCTGGTAAAAAAATACGCCGTCATGGAAATTTTAAAATTGAAATTTACCAGCATGAGCATGAACCCTCAAAATATTGAGTTGTTTCAGACCAGCAGCTTATCCATCAAGACGAAACACCCTGCACATTTCCAGGTAGACGGGGAATATCTTGGCAAAGTCAGAAGCGTCGAAGCCAAACTAATCATAAACGCAATCCGCATTGTTGCTTAGTTACAATGTCTGGCCAGCAGTTCGTCTGCGATTTCCGAGCCCATATCCTTGACAAACTGAAATTCCTCACATGCACCCTGCTTATCGTTTTGTTCAAGCTTCTTCCTCCCATCGCTCAAACGCTGCTGAAGATAGGCCTCGTCATATCCTAAAGTCTCTTTCAGTGCTAAGATACGGCTTTCTTCTGCTTTCGTAAAAGTGCCGGAAGCCTTGTTCCTGTAAAAGTTCCTCACCGCAGCAGTCAGGCTTTCGTTATTTTTATACGCCCTAATCGCCTGCGCTATAACCTCCTGGCTTTTTGATGCACAATCATACCCGGAGAGTTGAAAATTAATTGGAACCAATACAGAGGTAGCGGTGTCATGCTCAGCCGGTACGATCCACTTTCCGCTGGTAAGGCGTATCAATCTCAGTGCTTCCTTGTCCAAATCTATACCCGGACCATTCCGCACCTCCGAGTAAAAAACATTGCCGACCCTGTCTACCTTGAAGGCGACGATTACCTGTCCCTCAATGCAGTTCTGCAGCGAATACATCGGATACATCTTATTCTTGGTAATAAAATTCTCGAGCCCGCCCTTAAAGACCGGTTGCTGGGCTTTCACCGCGGTACTCAGAACAAACAGCGCAAGAATCACTCCTTTCATACATCGTCAGTATCTTTTCGATCTTTAGAAAGCTTATCGAAAATCTTATCCATGCGCTCAACGTACTCATTGGTATCATCAACGAAGAAACTTAGCGTGGGGATGACTCGGGCCTGATGCCTGATGCGTGCCCCGAGTTTGTACCTTATCTCACCCGCGTGCGAGTTAACTTCTGCCACAGACAACGTCGTATTGCTGGTATTTAAAAAGCTCAGATAAACCTTCGCGATAGCTAGGTCTGGCGAAACACGGACACGGGTAATCGTGACAAGTGTATTTGGCAGATAAGAAGCGCCTTCCCGCTGAAAGATAGCTGCTAACTCTTCCTGTATAATGCCCGCAAATTTTTGTTGACGCTTACTTTCCATAATTCTCCTTTATCAATTAATATAACAGCTTATCGTACGGATACCGCGAAGTATGCATTGCATATATCCTGTCGTATAATAATTTCTTGAACTCCTCCACATTCTCCTTATTAGTAGCAGAGATAAAAACAGCTGGGGCGTTATCGTTTCCCATCCAGCTATTCTTAAAGTCTTCGAGTGTAAGAAGCAGCCGCTCCTCCTCCTGATGATCTGGCTCGGGACTCATATAAGCGTCTATCTTATTAAATACCACGATCGTCTCCTTGTCCCTGGCGCCAAGGTCTTTCAACGTTTCGTTGACTACATGAATCTGATCCTCAAAGTTCGGGTGCGAAACGTCAACAACATGCACAAGGATATCTGCCTCGCGAACCTCGTCAAGCGTAGATTTAAAACATTCTACGAGGTGGTGGGGAAGCTTTCTGATAAAACCAACTGTATCCGAGAGTAAAAAGGGCAGATTCTCGACAACCACCTTTCTAACCGTGGTATCCAGGGTAGCGAAGAGCTTATTCTCGGCAAATACCTCAGATTTCGAGAGCATGTTCATGATGGTCGACTTTCCTACATTCGTGTAGCCGACAAGCGCAACCCGGATCAGTTGCGTCCTGTTCTTTCGCTGCGTTTCATTCTGCTTATCAATCTGCTTCAGGCGACTTTTTAATAATGATATTTTTTCCAGGATCATCCGGCGGTCACTTTCTATCTGTGTTTCCCCCGGTCCACGCATTCCGATTCCGCCTTTCTGCCGTTCAAGGTGGGTCCATAGCCGGGTTAGCCGCGGGAGCAGGTATTGCAGTTGTGCAAGCTCCACCTGAGTCTTTGCCTGCGCCGTCTGCGCCCTTCCCGCAAATATATCCAGTATCAGGTTACTCCTGTCCAGTATTTTTACTTGCAGCTCGCGCTCAATGTTTCTTAGTTGTGAGGGCGACAATTCGTCGTCGAATACCACCATATCGATTTCTTCCGACCTAACGTAAGCCTGTATCTCCTCAAGTTTACCGGTCCCAACAAAAGTGGCACGGTCTGGCTTCAGCATCTTCTGCGTAAACTCCTGCTCAACCAGCCCACCCGCTGTGTCTACCAGAAACGCCAGTTCGTCCAGGTATTCCCGGGTTTCCTCCGGCTTTTCACCGGGCCTGATCACACCTACCAGAACCGCTCTCTCCTGTTTTGGGGCCGTATCATAAAATTTTTGTCTTGCCATGTACAGATCAAATGTACAAAAGTTATACCGACTTAACCTGACTGACAAAACTGCGCATAGCCGCGCCAGGGTCCGTTGTCTTCATAAAGTTCTCGCCGATAAGGAAACCGTTAAAACCCGCGCTCTTCAGCAAAGCGATCGTTTCGGGGTCGCTGATGGCACTCTCAGACACCTTCATGAAATTGGCAGGAATCCGCTCAGCAAGACCAAATGATGTCTGTATGTTTACAGTAAAATCCGCCAGGTTCCGGTTGTTTACACCGATTGCATCCAGATCCTCGCATAAACTGCGGTCCAGCTCTTCCTGGTTATGAACCTCCAGTAATACGTTCAATCCGAGCTGTTTTGCAAAGGATGAAAGCTTGGTGATCTGCAGCGGACTCAATATAGCTGCGATAAGCAGAACGATGTCCGCGCCCCACGCCTTGGCCTCAAGCAACTGGTATTCGTCGATCATAAAATCCTTGCGGAGAATAGGTATATCATTATTTTCCCTTGCCCGGAGCAAATCCTGAGGCGAACCGCCGAAAAAATCCCGATCCGTCAACACCGACAAAGCCGATGCACCAGCACTTGCATAGGCCTGGGTAACCTCCACAACGGAGGCCTGATCGTTGATGACACCTTTGGAGGGTGACCGGCGTTTAAACTCTGCGATGATGCCCGTGCGGTCTGCAGCCAGGAGGTAATCCTTAAATGAATGCGGGCTGCGATTGAAATAGACACTCGCCTCGAGTTGCGCTCTGGATACCGATTGTTTGGCCTCCTGTACTTCTGCTTGTTTCCGAAGAACAATGCGATCTAAAATATTCATATACTAATTATCTAACCATGCTTTCATCATTTCCCTACCATATTCTGTCAGCACGCTCTCTGGATGAAACTGTACGCCCCGCAGGTCGTAAATATTGTGTCTAAGCGACATAATCTCACCACTGCTGTCGGTAGAGGTCACCGTAAAGCATTCCGGCATGCCCTCTTTCTGCACTACCCAAGAATGGTACCGTCCTACATTGATTACCTCTGGGCAGTCTTTAAACAGTAACTCATTCCTATCGTTAACGGTTATCGGCGTAGCAATCCCATGCATCGGCCTGCCAAGGTTAAAAAGCGTTCCGCCGAAAGCTTCAGCAATTGCCTGCTGACCAAGACAAACACCAAAAATACTTTTCGTCGGCGCATACCTTTTAATTACGTCAAGCAGCAGACCCGCCTCTTCAGGAATGCCCGGACCGGGAGAAAGGATAATTTTATCATATTGCTCCACATCAGCCAGCTCGAACTTATCATTACGCCAAACCTCCACATCACGGCCCAGTTCATTTACCAGATGCACCAGGTTGTAAGTAAATGAATCATAATTATCAATTACCAAAACTTTCTTTTCCATATTTATATCTCTGTCGGCAACAACCCCTAAATACCAGCGGCCATTTCGATGGCCCTTCGCAATGCCGCTATCTTGTTATTTACTTCATTTAATTCACTTTCCGCTATGGAATCGGCCACAATTCCTGCTCCCGCCCTATAATGGAGTTCATTATTTTTACTCATAAAAGTCCGGATCATGATACAATGGTTAAAATCACCATTGAAGCCCATATATCCCAGGGCGCCAGCATAAAAATTACGCCCAAGTCCCTCATAGTCATCGATCAGCTGCATTGCCCGGTACTTAGGGGCGCCGCTGAGCGTTCCCGCTGGGTATGTGTCGGCAACCACCTTAAAAGCAGAGACCTGGTCCTGTAAACTGCCGCTGACTTTAGACACGAGATGAATTAGGTGAGAGTAGTACTGCACTTCCTTAAAAGATTTTACCTCCACCCCATTGCAATGCCGGCTCAGATCATTCCTCGCCAGGTCTACCAGCATCACGTGCTCAGCGCTCTCCTTGGGATCCTGTTCAAGTTTACGCGCCTGTTCCGCATCCTCTTCATCATTACCTGTTCGTTTAAATGTTCCCGCAATCGGAAAGATATTGGCTACGTTGTTCTTAATCGTAATCTGTGCCTCGGGCGAAGATCCGAAAAGCTTAAAGCTTCCATAATCGAAGTAAAACAGATACGGCGAGGGATTTATAGAGCGGAGGCAACGGTAAACGTTAAATTCATCACCCTTAAAGCCCTGCTTAAAAGCTCTGGACGGAACAATTTGAAAAACATCTCCCCTTAGGATATGCTTTTTCATCTTTTCCACCATCTCCATGAATGCTTCGTCGGTCAGATTAGATTCTTCCTTCCCGGAAGACCTAAAGCTATACTCCGGGAAGTTCTTATTCTGGATCAGATATTCCATTTTTTCGAGATCATCAGATTTCTCTGCGCCAAAGGAATTCCCGAACAACGTTACTTCATTTCTGAAATGATCAATCGCAATAATATAGCGGTAAACATGATACTGCATCAAGGGTATTTCTTCTATTGGTCGCGTCGGAGCTGAGAAGGAGATGTCTTCAAAATACGGCACAGCATTCCATGTAAAATAACCGAACAGTCCGTTAGTTAAATCTTTAATAGCCGGAACCGGTTCAAGTTGGAATTTCGATTTAAAGCGCTCTATTTCCTCTACAAGGTTAAATTTTTCCTTCTCGAACTTCGTGCCGTCGGGAAAATACGTGGACAACACGCCCTTCTGCAACACAATCCCCGCTACGGGCTCTGCACACACAAAACTCATGGAGTTCTCGCGGCTATGATAGTCGGAACTTTCCAGCAGGATCGTATTCGGAAACACGTCGCGCAGCCTTAGGTAGATGCTCACCGGGGTAGTTGTATCGGCAAGCCTTCTTTTATACGTTGTTGTGATGGTGTATGTCATCAGTTATTTTTTAATCTTTTCTCGTAAAACCACAAAAAACAAAAACCCGACGTGTGGTTCTACGTCGGGTTTTCAATGTGGTTGGTTTAGGTTGACAACTATATTGTACACAAAGCTTCGACGGAACGCTTATCAGAGTTACGACGCCATTGCCATGTATGTGTATTGTTAATCATGTGTCACAAAAATATAAATAAATCAAGCAAAGCAAAATATATTTGTAAAAATTTATGAAACACCAAAGAAAGAGCGTGTAGGATCAGCCTTGGTCATCGCGATTATTGCAGCAATGATCACAACGACAGCTAAACCGAAATAAATGGATATCGCACGATGTTTTGCCTGAGCTACCTCAAAACGCTTTGAACGTGCATTGCCCACAGTGATCAGGATGATGGCAAAGATCATCATGCCGATATGCTCCATCTTCCAGTATCGAGCAAGCGGAACACTGCTCTCACCAGAAAACCAATCCCCCAGAAAGTAAAGCGCCAGGCCCAAAAGTAATTGGATATGCGCAGATATCAGGGCGAAAACATTTAGCTTCCTGTTCCCCTCTGTGTAAGGTTTACTGCCAAGCCACCCGGCTACAGCCTGAATGGTGGCCAGAACTAATAGGAGCAAAACAACATAGCGCCAACCTGAATGTGCGCTTCTTAAAATATCGTACATAAGTCTTTTTCTTTCAAAAATAGTCAATTAAAATTACGGCACAACCTCAGTTAAGAACCGACAATCTGCGCCGACCTCTAAATCTCGGTCCCTCAACGACCGTTGTATCAAAAAAGATACATATGCGACAAGCTTTTAAGTCTGCCAACGCCCTTCCAGACGCGTTTTTTTCGGGTTGGCACACTTCTTTCTAGGCATACTGCGAAACAAAAACATACAATTATGAAAAAGTTATTTATCGTAGCAATAGGCTTATTTATGGCGACAGCCGCAACCGCACAAGATGGAATCCGTTTAGGCGTTAAAGCAGGAGTGAATTTACCCAATGTAATTAAAGATGATGGCGACAATGATTTCGACACCAAGATCAATACTGGCTTTAATGCAGGTATCACCTTGGATATCCCCCTGATTACGGGTCTGGCCTTTACTCCGGAGTTGTTGTACTCGACGAAAGGTTTTAAACGTGACAATGCCTTGGGCGAGTACAGAACAACGACTCACTTTATTGACGTGCCGATCCTGGCATCAATTAATCTCGGCGGAAGTGGACTCAACTTGGTAGCTGGCCCGCAGGTGTCTTTCCTTTTGTCTACTAAAAACAAGTTCGAAAATGACTTTGGTTCGGTAGAACAGGAAATTGAGGAAGATAGCGATCGCTTTAAGAAAAGCCTGCTAGGTGGTGTCATCGGACTTCGTTACGACATCAACAACCAGTGGGATATCCACGGCCGTTATGCGCTTGACTTCCAGAAAAATAATGAGGACGGCACCAGTCAGACACCTGAATTCAAAAATCAGGTATTTTCCATCGGTCTGGGACTTAAATTTTAAGACAATCCCAATCAACATCAAAAGCCGCCTGATCAGCGGCTTTTTTTATAAATTTGGATCAGGACAATTCCTAGCCGTAACGACATCGACATACACATGGATTTCAAATACATTATAGCCCTTTCCACATTAATCACTGCATTCTTTTCCGCTGGCGCTCAAAGCAGCTATCTGCAGGCTTTAGAGACGCCCAACCCCTGGGTCGACTCTGTCTTTAAAAGCTTAAACAAAACAGAAAAAATTGCCCAACTTTTCTTTGTCCGGGCACATACGAACCGTGGAAAAGCCTATGAAGACTCCGTGGCAAAGGTCATAAAACGCGAGCGTATCGGGGGGCTTGTCTTCTTTCAAGGCGGGCCAGGACGGCAAGCTGTACTCACCAACACCTATCAGTCTTTAGCCGAAGTACCCTTGCTGATTATGTCTGACGGCGAGTGGGGACTTGGTATGCGGCTTGACAGCACCGTCGCCTATCCTTATCAGATGGCTTTAGGCGCTATCCAGCAACCTCAGCTGCTATACAGAATGGGTCAGGAAATCGCAAAAGATTACAAACGTATCGGTATGCACATGAACCTCGCGCCAGATGTTGACATAAATAACAATATCAACAATCCAGTGATCAATTACCGCTCTTTCGGCGACAACAAGTACCATGTCACCGCCCGGGCAGGCGCCTATATGAAAGGTATGCAGGATGGCGGATTACTAGTTACACTTAAACACTTCCCCGGCCATGGTGATACCGACGTCGATTCACATTATGATCTTCCGCTGCTCCCGTTTTCCAGAGAACGGCTCGACAGTTTGGAGATATACCCATTCCGGGAACTCATTCAGGCGGGTGCGGCCGGCGTTATGATCGCACACATGAACATTCCTGCGCTAGACCCCACCAAGAATATTCCCTCCACGCTCTCCCGGCCTATCGTACAGGGCATTCTAAAAGACGGTCTGGGATTTAAAGGCCTCGTAGTTACGGATGCAATGGAAATGAAAGGCGTTGTGAAACATTTCCCCGAAGGAGAGGCTGATGTGATGAGCATTGTAGCCGGAAACGACATTTTGGAACTTTCTGAAAACAGCAGAAGAGGCATACGAATGGTCCGCCGGGCGGTTCGGCAGGAGCGTATTCCCATGGAGCGGATCGATGAAAGCGTGAAGAAAATCCTTACCGCTAAGTACTGGGCCGGTCTTCACACCAGAGATACTATAAACGAGCATCATGTCTATGATGACGTAAACCGTGCAGAGAGTATGCATCTGCGAAAGGAACTCGCCAACGCGGCAATGACCATGGTGAAAGGAAAAAGCTATATAAATACCCTCTCCCCGGCCAAACGGACCGTCATCGTCGCTGTCGGCACCCCTGACGAGACGCTGTTCCAGCGCGAGCTCCGCTCGTACTACAGCGGATCCACCACCTACCGGCTCGATAAAAATGCCTCCGCAAACCAGATTTCGGCCGTTATGAGGAACATCGGAACTCAGGACCAGATCATTGTTAGTATTCATGACACTCGAGTTAGGCCCGGTAACAATATTCCACTCAGCGCCGACCTTAAGATGTTCATCCGCGACATGGCCGCAAGGAAGGCATCGTTTGCTTTGTTTGCCAATCCCTATAACTTGGCCGTGCTTCCGGGGCTTGAACAGGCAGGAGCTCTTCTGCTCGCCTATCAGAAAGAAGATTTTATGCAACAGGCAGCGGCAGACGTGTTTAAAAATAAACTAGTGCCTACAGGTAAACTTCCGGTGACCGTCAACGCTTATTTTAAAGCAGGCGATGGCGAATAAACCTCTAAAAATACTTCAGGCATCTGCGGGCTCCGGTAAAACCTTCAGCCTCACGGCACATTATCTCACCCTCCTGCTTTCTGGCGAAAACAAATACAGGGAAATACTTGCCGTAACTTTTACAAACAAAGCCACAGAGGAGATGAAAACCCGGATACTGGACGTACTTGAGGGCTTTGCCCGTGGAGAGCCCCGATACGACAGCTACCGTGAAATTGTGTTAAAAGCACACCCTAAACTGGACGCAGCAGAACTGCGCGACCGGGCCGACCGTATTTATCGCAAGATACTGCACGACTATAGCCGCTTCTCTGTCAGCACGATTGATGGCTTCGTGCAAAAGGTGATCCGCGGATTTGCCTTTGAACTCGGTCTCGATACATCCTACAACCTGGAAATGAACTATGAAAAGGTTAAGGAAGAGCTGGTCAGCAAGCTTGACGAAGCACTGGACCACAACAAGCAGTTGCTCCAATGGATTATCGATCTGGCTATCGAACGGATCAGTGATAACAAGAGCTGGAACTATAAGACGGAACTCTATAATCTCATCGGTGAGATATTTAAGGAACGTTTTCAGTCTTTCGAAGACGCGGTGTCTGCTATGGGTGACAATGAAATAGACGCCTTGTTTAAACGCTATATTGACGTCAATAAAGAAGCCATTAAAAATTTTGAGGGGGAACTCACGAACCTCGCCATAGAAGCGCAGGATATCTTCAACCGTTTCGGAGTTGAAAAGGAACACCTCAACAGGAAATCGCAGAGCCCGCTGGCCAAAATCCCGATGATTATTGGCGGTGACCTTTCAAAGATCGAGGCGCTTTTTAACTTTGTTGACGACCCGGATATATGGTTCCAGAAAAACACGCGGCTCGACGAAGTGTATGCAGCGCTGAACCCCGTACTCAAAAAAATTCAGACATATTATACGACCCACCTGCCGCAGTACACACTTGCCCTGGCATTCAATAAAAACTTATATTACCTGCGCCTGATGCAGGAGATCGCCGTTTTACTGAAGCTGTACAGAGAAGAAAACGATAACCTGCTTATCAGCGACGCACAGAAATTGATCTCCGGTATAACCGACGATGCCGGCGACAATCCGTCATTTATCTGGGAGAAAGTGGGCACGCGCTACCGAAACTTTCTATTCGACGAATTTCAGGATACCTCGACCAGTCAGTGGAACAGCTTTCGCTCTTTGCTCACCAATGCGATTGCCACGCCGACAGAGCATCTGATCGACCACCTGATTGTTGGTGACACCAAACAATCGATATACCGCTGGCGCAATGGCGACTGGAATATTCTGCACAGTCAGGCCCGGCTGGACGTTGGGGCCGACAGGGTACTGGAAGAAAGCCTGGAAGAGAACTACCGCAGTGCTGAAAACATCATTACATTCAATAATTTCTTGTACGTGCAGGTGCCGCGCCTCCTGCAGGAGGACTTAAACGCTACTATACAAACTAGACCGTCTGCAATCTGCGAATGGTGGCAGCAGAAAGGGTTTGAGCAGATCATCACCTCTATATATTCAACCGCGGTACAGCAGACTGCCAAATCCACGCCTATGGGCGGCACCATCCGCATTCGCAAAATCGGGAAAGAAGATGCCGACGCAGGTCAGCGCTTTTCTGAAAGTGTATTCCGGGATATTGCGCTCGATGAGTTGGTAAAAGAGATCAGCCACCTAAAAACAGATCTGGGCTATGCAGCAAAAGACATCGCCATTCTGGTGCGGTCAAATACGGAAGCTGTACTGACCGTAAAAAAGCTCATGAGCCAGGGAATTGAGGTGATTTCCGGTGAAGCGTTGATGGTTTCGGCCAATTCAGCCATTCAGCTTATAGTCGAAACGCTAAGGGTGTTCACCGGCGTCGACACACAAACCGCTCTGCACAAAGCGAACTGCATTGCATTATATCATGCCCTTAAGGCTGAGAGCCTGGATGCGAGCCATTATATGGGCTTAAATAACATATCGCTTAGCAATTTGCATCATGTTTTGCCTGCCGCACTTTGCACGAACTGGCAAAGCTGGATACAGCTGCCACTGCCGGAGCTCGTGGAGATGCTCATAGAGGCGTATGGACTGAGCGAAATGGAAGAACATTTACCCTATTTGCTCGCATTTCGGGATCTGACCTGCAATGCAGGAAAGCTGGGTGAAAAAGGGATTGTCGCTTTTCTGGAATGGTGGAGCCAGGAAGGCATCACAAAATCACTCCCCTCTCCGGAAACTGCAGACGCCGTCCAGGTCATCACTATCCATAAGTCGAAGGGACTTGCGTTCCGTGCTGTTTTTATTCCTTTCTGTACTTGGGAGATCAAGGGCAAAGCCAACAGCATCTTCTGGGTTTCTTCTACCAACACGGCCTATAGCGAACTAAGAGGTATCCCGTTGCGGTACAGCGAAAGCCTAAGCAACTCGGTCGTTGCGCAGGCCTATTACGAGGAACTCCTTTATAATTATATGGACGCGTTGAACATGCTGTACGTGGCCACTACAAGAGCGAAGGACTACCTTTCTATCGGCACCATGGTTAAAAAGGACACGGCTAAGTTAAGCACAGTAGGTGACGTGCTGAACAATATTTTTCAACAGGAATTTGACGAGAACAACGTCTATGAAATCGTCGATGTGGTTCCCGAACGGGATACTCAAACGCACGATACGACGAAGATCAAGCTCGACCATTATCCGGTGTCGACCCGTCTTTCGAACTTGTACCTCGACACGCAGGAGCGGCACTTGAAGCATCTCCTGAATATGGATAAGTCCAGCAGGCGGGGATCGCTGCTTCATGATGTCCTGGCCAATGCCACGACCGCCCAGCAGGTTGAGGATTACCTGTCAGTGCTCGTGCTCGATGGGATCGTTCAGGAGACGGAAAGTGAAGAATTGAAAATGGCTGCGCAAAAGGTGCTGAGCAATCCTGATCTCCAGGCTATACTTAACAGGCCTTCTGAAAGTATTACCGAGAAAAACATCATCGACCCGCAGGGCAAGATACACAGGCCAGATCTTGTACTCATCAATGGGGATCAGGTGGTCATTCTCGACTACAAATTCACGCTGACAGAAGCGGCAGAACACTTGCAGCAGGTTTTGAAGTACAAGTCGCTCTTTACCCAAATGGGCTATTCAAAGGTCGACGGGTACTTATTTTATGCGGTAACCGGCCAATTAAGACCCATTTAGTTTGAACAGCATGAAACCATTTTTACAGGAAGTTGCAGAAGATCTTACTGCCCGTTTCCCTAACCAGTTGCAGCATTGCGCCATCATTTTCAACAATAAGCGACCTGCAGTTTATATGCAGAAGTATATGGCCGACATCATCCGGAAGCCATTCTTTAGTCCCGCATTTTTCACAATACAGGAATTCTTTGCCAGATCGACCCAACTTAAAACGGCCGACTTCTATATGCAGTTTTTCACCCTGCACAGAATCTATAATGCGCTGCTGAAGGAAGAAGGTATGGAACCACTCAGCGGCAGTAAGTTCTTCCCGCTTGGGAAGATCATGCTGGCCGACTTTGCGCAGATCGATATAGACCTGGTAGATGCGAATAAACTTTACAGAGATATGGAAGATATCTCTGTAATCAACAAAGAATTTGACTACCTCAGTCCGGAGCAATACCAATTCCTGGCACAATTCTGGACCTCTTATTCAGAAGGCAAACACAAAAAGCAACAAGAGCTTTTTATCAGAATGTGGCGCAGAATGCCTATACTGTATCATCGCTTTCATGAAGCGCTTACGGCACAGGGTAGCATTACTACGGGGCAGGTGTACCGGCAGCTGGCAGAGGATCCTGCACTGATCGCCAGGCTTTGTCAGGATTTCCAGAAAGGACAGATTGTCTTCGCCGGATTTAACGCGCTAAGCCGTGCCGAGATGCAGATATTCAAGATCCTCCAGGACATGGAAAAAGCGCTCTTCTATTTCGATGCAGACCCCTATTACCTGGACGACACCCTGCAGGAGGCCGGATTGTTTCTACGCAGAAATATTCACCAGCTTGAATTGAAAAATGAGTTTGCCAACAGCCCCGGAATGATAAAAACGCAATTCCACGAAGTCAATGTATATCGGGTGCAGGGACAAAGTGCCCAGGCAAAAATACTCAACACCATCCTCGAGTCCGACTACCGCGATAACCGCGAGGTCGGTTCTACCGCTGTGGTACTCGCGGATGAATCCTTGCTTATTCCATCACTGCAGACAGTTCCGGCAGAGTTTGAGGGATCAACGATCGACTTGAATGTGACCATGGGATTCGCGCTCGCCGCCTCAAGCGTGTTTGGTTTGGCCGACCTCTGGTTGAGCTGCCAGTTGGAAATTCACAAATCCGGGGCGGTCTCCTATAAAAACCTGTCCGCATTTATGACTCATCCGCTTACCGGACTTAGTCAGACAATGCGCGATAAGATTAATACCGCCCTCCTGCTCGAAAAAGAAATCGAAGTTCCTCAGGAAAGGCTGCTTCGGCAAAAAGGGCTCTTTGAAGTCTTCTTCAAAAGTGTTGCCGGCCCTGAAAAGAGCTCAGCAGAGATGCCACCAGTAAATCTCATTACACCGCTTCTAGACATAATTAACTTTCTGCTACAGCGCCTTTCAAGTTCAGGGAGATTAAGGAAAATAGATGCGGAACTTTTCGTCAAAACCATTCAGGAGTTAAACAGATTACATGACACCTTATCAAAGTATCTGCAGGAGGAAGAGCTCAGCTTTACTGTTTCACTGGTGCGTAAGGCACTAATGAGCATTTCCGTACCGCTCAGCGGTGATCCGCTGAAAGGCATACAAGTGATGGGGCTGCTGGAGACAAGAAACCTCAATTTCGATAAAGTGGTGTTTCTGGGATTCAACGAAGGTATTGTACCCAAGGCGTCTACCGGGACCAGCTTCATTCCCGATAGCCTGCGAAGAGTCTACGGGCTGCCTGTCCTTGAAAATCAGGATGCGATCTCGGCTTATATGGTTTACCGGCTGATACAACGGGCTGGCAACATCAACTTCGTGTATAACAGCCTAACCGACGAGTCGGCTTCAGGCGAACCAAGCAGGATTTTGAAACAACTCGCTTATGAAAGCGGGTTTAAATTCAATTATTATTCGCTCGACTTGAATGTGCGGACTGAACCGCAGCGGGAGATACAGATTGAAAAACAAGGTAATGCCGCCATACAGGCTAGTCTGCAGCGGTATTTGAGTCATCAGCGCACGCTTTCGCCATCGGCGCTGACCCAATACATCCTCAACCCAATCGATTTCTTTTTTAACTATATCGCGGGCATCCGGGAGCCCAAAGAGGTCACCTCCGTCGTAGAAGCGAATGAGGTAGGCTCCATTCTACATAAGGTGATGGAATACTTCTATGAAGATGCGCTTGGCCAGGAAATAACTGCCGAAGTGCTTCAGGTAAAAAGAAAGCAAATTCCGGCGCTGACCGAAAAAGCCTTTGCCGCAGTTATTTTCAATGACCCGCGCAGAACTGTAGCGTTTAAGGGGATGCAAAAAGTCATTCTTGCTATTGTGGAGGCTTATGTCAACATCATTGCCGACCAGGATGCCTCCCAGGCTCCTTTTCACATCCTGAGTCTGGAACAAAAAGTAGAAGCTGAGATCAGCTTTTCCCTTCATGGCAAAGAAGCGAGTATCAAAATTGGCGGAATAATCGACCGGGTTGATTATAAAGACGGCGTAACCAGGATCGTTGACTATAAGACGGGCAGCGACAAACTGAGCTACAAAGACATTCCCGGGCTGTTTGATACGGACGGAAAATACGTCAACAAGGCACTGGTGCAGACATTGCTGTACACCTGCATCTATGAAATCTCCTCCGGCAAGAAAGCTGTCGAACCAAACCTGTACATCGTAAAAACGATGAGCCAGGAAGGTGTCTGGTTCAAGTCGGGCCGTCAGACCCTCACTGGCGCATACCTGGAAGAAGTTAAACAGCAATTCATGGAAGGCCTCAGGGAGAAACTCTCCGAACTGTTCGGCTCCCCCTATTTCCAGGCAAGTCTGATCGAAGACAACTACAAGTATTCGATCTACAAAACCCTGTTTGGCAGGCAGGTCTGAGCAAACGAAAAGCCTGTCTTGAAGCTTGCATTTGAAAGCAATTTTATCTAAGTTTGCCCACAATAAACATTTGAATATACAATGAGAGAGATTCAATTCAGAGAAGCTTTACGTGAGGCCCTTAGTGAAGAAATGCGTAAGAACGAAAACGTGTTTTTGATGGGTGAAGAAGTTGCGCAATATAATGGAGCTTATAAGGTTAGTCAGGGTATGCTTGACGAATTTGGCGATAAACGCGTAATCGACACCCCTATTGCTGAGCTTGGTTTCGCAGGTATTGGTATTGGTGCTGCAATGAATGGTCTTATTCCGGTTGTCGAGTTTATGACATTCAACTTCTCTCTTGTTGCTATCGACCAGATTATTAACGGCGCAGCCAAAATGCTTTCCATGAGCGGCGGGCAGTTTTCGGTACCGATCGTATTCCGCGGCCCTACTGGCAATGCCGGTCAACTGGGGGCACAGCACTCACAAAACTTTGAGAACTGGTATGCAAACTGTCCAGGTCTTAAGGTGGTTGTTCCCGCTACACCATATGACGCCAAAGGCTTGTTAAAGCAATCTATCCTTGATCCTGATCCGGTGATCTTCATGGAATCTGAGGTAATGTACGGCGACAAAGGTGAGGTGCCTGAAGGTGAGTATTACCTCCCCCTCGGCAAAGCCAATATCGTTAAGGAAGGCAGCGATGTAACGTTGGTTACTTTCGGTAAAATGCTGAGCCGTGTGGTTAACCCAGCGGTAGAGCTGCTGACAAAAGAGGGCGTTAATGTTGAGGTCATCGACCTGCGTACCGTACGTCCTATTGACTACGAGACAATCATCAACTCTGTTAAAAAAACCAACCGTTTGGTTATTGTTGAAGAAGCATGGCCGCTGGCGTCAATATCTTCAGAAATCGCGTTCAATGTGCAAAAGAACGCCTTCGATTACCTGGATGCACCGGTGCTTCGCATCACCTGCGCTGATGTGCCGCTGCCATACGCACCTACACTCATCGCAGCAAGTTTGCCTAACGCAGAGAAGGTAGTGAAGGCTGTAAAAGAAGTGATGTACGTCACTAAATAACGCCAATTACTTAAAGAAAATATAATCCCGCTGGTGCAAGCCGGCGGGATTTTTTCGTTAATTTTGGCGCCATCTTATGTCAATTGAAAAAATGAGCAATCACACCAAGATCATCGCAGCAGAACTGAATCTGACCGTTCAGCAGATTGAAGCGACTACCTCGTTACTAGATGAAGGGGCAACGGTACCCTTCATCTCCCGATATCGGAAAGAAATGACCGGTAGTCTGGATGAAGTTCAGATAGCGTTGATCCGCGACCGGGTGCAGCAGCTGAGGGATCTTGATAAGCGCCGCGAAGCCATTTTAAAAGCACTGACGGCATTGGATAAGCTGAGCCCCGAACTTGAAAAACAGATCAATGCAGCAGTAACCATTGCAGAAATAGAAGACATTTACCTGCCTTATAAGCCCAAGCGCAAAACACGTGCTTCCGAGGCAAGAAAGAAGGGTCTTGAACCCTTGGCAACACTGATATTTCAGCAGGGCAAACAGGATCCTGTAGCTGAAGCTGAAGGATTTATCAATGTCGACCTTGGCGTACCTGCTGCCGAGGAGGCTCTGGCCGGTGCACGCGACATCATAGCAGAATGGATAAATGAGGACGCCGAGGCCCGCTCCCGTATGCGCGCCTACTATCAGCAGCACGCCGTGATCAGGTCGGCCGTAGTTAAAGATAAGGCCGATACCGGCATTAAATACAAAGACTATTTTGAATGGTCTGAAACTCTGAAGTCTGCGCCCTCCCATCGCATTCTGGCAATGCGGAGAGGCGAACACGAAGAGGTGCTTAAATTGGAGATAGCGCCTGAAGAAGCGGGCGCTATCGATATCCTGAACAGACTTTTTATAAAGTCTGATCATGCCAATTCCAGACAAGTAAAACTGGCTTTGGATGACAGCTTCAAGCGTTTGCTGGGTCCTGCCATGGAAACCGAGGTCAGAAACTTTTCCAAGGAAAAAGCCGATCGGGAGGCCATTCATGTATTTGCCGAAAATGCCCGTCAGCTTTTGCTGGCCGCACCCATGGGGCAGAGAAACGTACTTGCAATAGATCCTGGATTTAGAACCGGCTGCAAGGTCGTTTGCCTCGACAAACAGGGCAAATTACTTAAAAATGCAGCTATATTTCCGCACAACGGGCAGCGTGGCGTAGCAGAGGCCGCAAGTACAATTAAAAGGCTCTGTGAAGAGCATGACATAGAGGCAATTGCAATTGGTAACGGTACTGCTGGCAGGGAAACCGAAGCTTTCATACGACAGCTCGGTCTGCAAGGCGTTACCATAGTAATGGTCAATGAAAGCGGCGCTTCAATATACTCCGCCTCAGATGTTGCCCGGCAGGAATTCCCCGATTACGATGTCACTGTGCGTGGGGCGATATCAATTGGCAGAAGGCTCATGGACCCACTCGCCGAACTGGTCAAGATAGATCCGAAGTCAATCGGAGTTGGGCAATATCAGCATGACGTAGATCAGAATAAATTACAGCAATCTCTGGATGATACGGTGATGAGCTGCGTGAATGCCGTAGGCGTCGAATTGAATACCTCATCCAAACAGCTGTTATCCTATGTCTCCGGGCTAGGCCCGCAACTGGCGCAAAATATCGTGAATTACCGGAATGAGCATGGCCCTTTTAAGAATCGCGAGAGTCTAAAAAAAGTTCCTCGCCTGGGAGAAAAAGCTTTCGAACAGGCCGCAGGATTTCTGAGAATAAGAAATGCCGACCATGTGCTGGACTCTAGTGCCGTGCACCCCGAGCGTTATGCGCTGGTTGGAAAAATGGCACGCGACCTGAACTGTACCGTGGCACAGCTTATCCGCGACCAGGCCCTGCGCAGGCAAATTAAACTTGAGCAGTATGTAACTGAAGAAACCGGCCTTCCTACGTTGAACGATATCATAGCCGAACTCGACAAACCTGGCCGGGATCCTCGTGAACAGTTTGAGGCGTTCAGTTTTACAGAAGGGGTTAATAGTATAACGGATTTGAAGCCCGGAATGAAATTGCCCGGTATTGTAACCAACATCACCAATTTCGGCGCTTTTATAGATATCGGTGTGCACCAAGACGGTCTCGTACACACCAGTTTGCTTTCCGACAAGTTCATCACGAACGCTTCCGAAGTCGTTAAAGTGCACCAAAAGGTTGAGGTGACAGTAGTTGAGGTAGACGTAGTTCGCAAACGGATCTCCCTTTCAATGAAGCCAGAAGCGCAGGCTAAGCCGAAAGCCAGATCTGAGAGGCATCAAAACAAGACGCCGCAGAGCAACAGCACCAGGCCTCACAGAAGCCCTGGCAAAGCACCGGCAAAACCTCAGCAACAGCGAAAATCGGGCGGAAAAGAAAAGCTTCCCGACGGCGACCTACAATTAAAGCTTGCCGCATTGAAAGATCTTTTCGGGAAGTAAGACCTACAGCTCTATCTGACGTTTGATACTCTCTTCAAGGGAGATCAAGGTCTCTGTACGCTGTATGCCAGCCACCGCCTGTATCTCTTCATTCAGTACATGCCGGAGGTGACTGGTGTCGCGGCAAATGATTTTAGCGAACATGCTATACGCACCAGTTGTATAATGCAACTCCACAACTTCTTTGATCTTGCTCAACTGTGCCACAGCATCTTTATACTGAATGCCCTTTTCCAGATAAATACCTAGGAATGCAGTAATATCATACCCTGCTTTTTGCGGATCGATGATAAGGTGTGAGCCTTTAATAATGCCCATTTCGTGAAGCTTTTTCATTCTCACGTGAATGGTCCCGCCTGAAACGATCAGATCTTTTGCGATTTCAGTATAGGGTTTGGTCGCATCGGCCATCAACTGCTTCAGAATCTCAACATCGAGGTTATCAATTTCTAAATTTTGACTTTCTTTTTTTAGCATCGTTTTTATATTTGATAATGATATGCAATATTAATTAATAATATAACAAAAATAAAATTAAATGTTTATAATATTTGCAACACTTTAAGGTTGTTATTACATTTGTATCAAGCAAGCAACTAAAAATAGTTCTTTAAAGACTTGCAAACATACTGTAGGGTGGTGAAATTGGCAGACACACCTCCTTGTCTCGGTGGTGGAGAGTTCAGGAAATACTGGTTTTGGTACCAACTGCTCCATGAAGGTTCGACTCCTTCCCCTACAGCAATTAAGTTGTATTAACTACCTAAATATACATACTTAATACGTACATATACATACTGTTGGGTGGTGAAATTGGCAGACACACCTTCTTGTCTCGGTGGCGGGGATCAATGGATAAACGCAGTTTATGGGTTGACCACAAATTAATTTTTGAACTGTAGCTAACTACCCCTTGGAGGTTCGAATCCTTCCCCAACAGCCAGTTTTTTTATGAATAATAAGTTAGTTAAAATCGAGTAACCCTGGATGGGGTTACTCTTTTTTCATTTTAGGCACTGCCCGATATTTGTCACTGAACTTTTTGTCCAATTGCTTATGGAGATTGTCAAGATTGATCTCGCGGCCCTGAATGAAGGCTTGCTCCACACGGTTGGTGCGCATATCAAGTGCATCTCCGGCAGATATAAAAAGCGTCGCGTCCTTTCCAATCTCCAGACTTCCTGTTTTGTCGGCTATTCCCAGTATCTGTGCAGCGTTTAAGGTAATCGTCTGAAGCGCCCGCTCTTTATTCAATCCCCAGGCCGATACGGTTCCCGCCATAAACGGCAGGTTTCGCTGCTGCCAGTATCCTTCAACGCTCAGGGCCACGGGTATACCCGCATCCATCAGCATACCCGCCTTTCTGTACGGTAGGTTTACGTCCTCATCCGAACCGGACGGCAAGACATGAGGCTGACCGATCACTACAGAAACACCGCTAGATTTCAAAAAGTCAGTAATCAGGTAGGCTTCATCGGCACCGGTGATCACAGGGGTTATGTTAAACTTTTTGGCAAATTTTACAGCATCCATGATATCTGTTTGACTATTTGCTGCGATGAACAGCTGTTGTGTACCACTGAAGAGCCGTTTCATCGCTTCAAGCCTGGTATTCACCACCTCGGGCTTGGTCATATCTGCATAGGCCTTTGCTTCAATAAACAGCTGTTCAAGTTCAGCTATCCGGTTCCTGCTCACTTCTTTTATCGCGTCGGCTGCCGAGTTGCCACGCAAATTGTTTCCCCGGAGCCTTGGCGTCGCCGGCCAGTCCACATGCATGGCACCATCAGTGCGTATCGCTGCATCCTCCCAGTTCCAGGCGTCAAGCTGTACAACAGAAGAACTACCCGTCACAAGGCCACCCTGCGGCGTGATCTGCGCCATAAGCACTCCGTTACTCCGCAGTGTCGCCGGAACCTTCGAATCAGTATTATAGGCCACCAACGACCGGATATGCGGATTAAAGTTTCCTATTTCAGAAAAATCAAGCGTCGCTTTTACAGACTCAAATTCTGCCAGCCCCAGGTTAGTAAGCGGAGCAATGAAGCCCGGATAAATATGTTTTCCGTTCGCATTAATCAATGTAGCTCCGGTCGGGTCAATCCGCACGACTGTAGCATCACCTACACCGATGATCTTTCCTCTTTCGAAGATCAGGTAGCCATTGTCAATAGTGTTACCATTGCCTATATGTAGCATCGCCCCCATAATAATCACCTTCTTATCTTGGGGCGGTGCCGGTGAGATGTTTGCCTGAGCCATACATAACGAACTTAACGAGGCAAATAACAACGTATATAAATACCTATTCATGTGAGTGATCCCCTTTCAAATCTTCTTCGTAAAACTCATCGCCTATCGACTCGCAATGAAACAACCTCGAACGTTGCGCCTGCGGACGTTGGGTCTTGTTACCCTTATTTTTACTCTCCTTCATTTTCCCCATAAGCCTTTCCCGCTCCTCCAACTGTCGACGCCTCAACTGAGCATCACGATCTATATCCCAGTACGCAGCACCATCTACAAAGGTCATCTCTGCCTTCGCATAAACCGACAGAGGATGGTCTGACCATACCACCAGGTCCGCATCTTTCCCCGGTTTCAAACTCCCCACTCGGTCATCAATGTGCAGCATTCTGGCCGGATTCAGGGTAACAAACTTCAGCGCATCGATTTCACTGACTCCACCATAAAGTACCGCCTTCCCGGCCTCCTGATTTAAGCGGCGCGCCATTTCGGCATCATCTGAATTGAACGCTGTTGTAATACCGACGTTGTGCATAATCTTGCCATTGTAAGGGATAGCTTCGGCAACTTCCATCTTATACGCCCACCAGTCTGAAAATGTAGAAGCATTGATTCCTCTCGCTTTCATTTTATCGGCCACCTTGTAACCCTCCAGAATATGCGTAAAAGTATTGATCCGGAAACCAAGACTATCAGCCACCTTCATGAGCATATTGATTTCAGACTGAACATAGGAATGACAAGTGATAAAGCGCTTGTTGTCCAGAATTTCAACGATGGCATCAAGCTCGAGGTCGCGGCGTACGTTACTGCCCTTCTTCGTCATTGCCTCCTTGTACGCCTTTGCGCGCGTAAACTGATCTACAAAAACCTGCTCTACTCCCATACGCGTCACCGGAAACCGTGCACCCGTACCAAAATTGCTTTGCTTCACATTTTCACCCAGGGCAAATTTGATAAAATGATCACCGTCTGTGTATTTTAGTTCTTCCGGCAGCTTCCCCCAGCGCAGTTTGATCAGCTGCGCCTGTCCACCCACCGGATTAGCCGAACCATGAAGTATATGAGAAGTTGTAACACCGCCAGCCAGCTGCCGGTAGATATTAATATCCTCGGAATTGATAATATCCGCGATGCGAACTTCCGCAGAAGAAGCCTGGGATCCCTCGTTGATTCCGCCTGTCCCTGCAATATGCGAATGCTCGTCGATCAGCCCCGGAGTAATGTGCTTACCTGTGGCATCAATAACCCGGGCCCCTGATGCGTTCAATCCTTTTCCTATCGCGCTTATCCGGCCGTTCTGAATAAGCACGTCAGCATTCTGTAAGACTCCTTCCTGCTCGTTTGTCCAGACTGTCGCGTTCCGGAGCAGCACATGCTCCATTGTTGGTACAGTGGTATTACCGAAGGCTGTAAAAGGATAAATCATCGGCTCCCTTGGACGAATCATAGCGGCTGCCAGCGTTGCTGGAGCCACACTCGCCGAATCCTTTTTAGCCGAATCATCCGCAAACACAAGAATGTGTCGCTTACCCTGCACCCAGTTCTCCTGGATAACATTGGCTCTCGTGAACAAACTGTCCGAAGTAATGATAAAATTTGCCAGCTTTCCTTTATCCAGCGTACCCACCTTATCTGAAACGCCAATCATCGCTGCAGGGATCTCGGTGAGCGCCAAAAGCGCCTGCTTTTTAGATAAACCGTGATCGATCGCAAGTAAAAGGTTCATCCAAAAATCTTTTATATCGTCTAATCCGTGCCCAGTTATAGCGAACTGGATCCCAGCCTTTTCCACAATACCAGGATTAGCCGGCGCCATCTCCCAGGCCTTCATCTGAGCGAGGGTGATATGTCTGCTTTCCAAGGTATCATCCACGTCATAGGCCTTAACAAAATTTAACGGCACGATCAAAGCTGACCCTGTAGCTTTCACGGCGTCAATCCGCTGGTATTCGTCGCCGCTGGTTTTAATCAGGTAACTGCGGCCAAATTCTTTCGCTATTTTGTGGGCCCGCAATACATTTTGCCAACCGTCTGCTTCAAAGACCTGAGGCAACACCTGTTGTCTATTAAACTCCTGCAGAGAAATATTAAATTCCGAGGTCTGTTTACTGTACCACAAACCATCGTAATAGGTTTGTCGGAGCAGTGCTATGGATCCCATCAGCGAAGTAGGATAATCGTTCTGGGAGCTCCCCTTACTGAAAGAGAAATTGGCCGCTGCCCGATCCTTAAGTATGGTGATGTTCTCCTTGTCGTCAGAAAGGGTTACCACTGTCGACGTCCCACGCACAATACCATCACGGTTTACCGCATGTACCGTTCCAAATCCAATTTTACGCAAGTCAGCAGCCGCTCTATTATCGGCCGCAAAAAAGGTATGTGCATTTGTTTCCGGCCTTATTGCTTCGTTCCATGCGTAGGCACCCCGCTTGGTCGACAAGAAAATGGATTGCCTGCCGGCACTAACGTTTCGCGCGGCGTCGGGCAGACCGTATCCGGTAAATGCATCGATTAATGAAGGATATATAAACCTCCCTTTCAGATCAATCACTACATATCCCTTTGGCACCGCTAAGTCAGATCCCACTGCTTGTATTGTCTGCCCTTTTATAAGCATAGTGCCATTTGTAATAGCCCTTGAGGCGCTTACAACAATATTGGCATTGGTAAAGGCATACAACCCAGGCCTGATATCATAAGAACCGTTTACCGGATAGGTTTGCTGAGCGCATAGATGCATTGCAGACAATGCAAATGCCAGCAGAAATAGCGTTTTTTTCATGAAATTCCTGTTAATGTTCTAAATCTATTAAAAATCCAGTGTAACAGGCGTAGAAACTTTGCATTATCTCTTTGGAATTCAACAAACCTGTTGACCCTTATGTCAAAGAACTCCGAAAAAGCACTGGTCAGCACTTTTATCGGAGACAAAAATCATCATTCAAAATGCAAAAGGATCAGTGCTGCACAGGAATGACACGGTATGACGTCCCTTTGTCATCACCTGTCAGAACAGCACATAAAAAACTCACCATAAACGGCAAAAGCCGTCTTATGGACGGCTTTCTTTTTCTGTTTTGCGGAGAGAGAGGGATTCGAACCCTCGATACCCTTTTGAGATATACACACTTTCCAGGCGTGCTCCTTCGACCACTCGGACACCTCTCCTTCTTTGCGACGCAAAAGTAGATTTTTTTTGGATAAATGCGAATATTAATCGATAAGGGATACCTTGAGCATATTCGTCCTGCCTTGGGCTTCCAATGGAATAGCGGCTGTATTAATAATCACGTCGCCTTTCTTAATAAGCTTTTTCGCCTTTAAAAGGTCATTAACGTCCTGAATGGTTTCGTCGGTACTCTCAAATTTATCATAATAGAATCCCTGGACACCCCATAACAGGCTAAGCGCATTCAAGAGGGAACGGTTGCTGGTAAAAATGTATGTAAATGCCTTTGGCCGGTGGCTCGAAATCTCGAACGCCGTATATCCGCTAACGGTCATGGAAACAATTCCCGCCGCCCCGGTTTGCTTAGACAGCGTACAGGCAGAATCACAAACAGCATCGCTCAGGAAGCTTTCGGTTTTAGGCTTAAGGAACTTGTCAGGATGGAAAGGATAGTTATTCTGTTCAATGTTCTGTATAATTTTCTGCATTGTTTCAATAACGATCAGCGGAAATTCGCCTACTGATGTCTCGCCGCTCAGCATCACAGCATCCGCGCCATCCAATACCGAATTTGCGACATCGTTAACCTCTGCGCGCGTAGGCCTCGGTGTCGTGATCATGCTTTCAAGCATCTGAGTAGCAACAATTACCGGTTTTGAAGCAGCACGGCATTTCTGCACAATCATCTTTTGTAGCAAAGGCACCTCTTCCATAGGCATCTCCACACCCAGATCGCCACGCGCCACCATAACACCATCTGCTTCCGCTATGATCGCATCGATGTTTGCAATCGCCTCTGGCTTTTCGATCTTGGCAATTACCCTTGCATTTTTATTTTGTGCTTTGATAATGTCTTTCAGTTCCACAATGTCTTCAGCATTTCTCACAAAAGACAAACCGATCCACTCCACATCGTTCTGGAGCACAAAATCCAGATTCTTACGGTCTTCGGGAGTTAGTGAAGGAATGGATACTTTCGTGTTCGGCAGGTTTACGCCTTTCCGCGAAGTCAGGATACCGCCGTGGACAACCTCGCAGACAACCTCATCTACATAATTTGTCTCAACGACACGCATCTGCAGTTTCCCGTCATCCAGAAGAATGATCTCCCCCGCCTTTACATCTTTGGGAAATGCTTCATAAGTAATATATATACGTTCTTCATTACCGACACATTCCCTTGTTGTTATGACGGTTCTGGCGCCATTTATCAGATGGATACCCCCGTCTTTAACCATACCAATCCTGATCTTAGGACCCTGTAAATCAGCAAGTATACCAACGTTGTAATCATATTTCTCATTGATAGCCCGTATCGTGTCCAACACAACCTGGTGATCGGCCTGCGAACCATGGGAAAAGTTCAGACGGCAAACGTCTAAGCCGGCATTGAACATACTATATAAAACTTCGGGTTTGGCTGATGCAGGGCCTAGTGTGGCTACGATCTTTGTTCTAGAATGAAAGGGTTTCATTTATCTTGGTTAATGTAATTCTGTTTGTTAAAGCAAACCAAATATAGTGTATTTCATACACGTTTTAAGATAAAATTTACATAATCAGGTTTTGTTTAGACTTCAATCTTGCCGGCTCGATCTGTACAGCCACCTGAATATCAGCAAGTTTATTGAGTCCGCTAATGATGTAATTAAGGTCTTCCTGGTCTATAAACTGATGGATGACCATGAAGAAATCTACTTTATTCATTTCAGGAATCAGAAAGCCTTCAGAATTCCTGTTGCTGACAATATAGAATTCCGTTTCTCCCTCTTCCGCTACATGATAATATTTTGAAAAAAGCACAGGAGGCTCGTCGATGTTGAAGAAAACCTCATGATCGGCTACCTTTTCAAAATTGAGGGACAGGGATGTATTGAGTTTGTGACAAAACATATAGTCCTTCATTGGTGCTGTAATAGCAACCAGGATAAAGTCAAGATCAAGTGATAATTTTAAGTAGGTTTTGTTCAAAATCTGTCGCCTTTAGGCGATTGCGAAATTATAAAACTATTTTTTTACTTTCATGTTCAGATAAAAAACATTAACATTGGTTGAGAAATAAAAACATTTGAAATGTGTTAGAATTTATTTTTCTTTGCACTGAATTATTTAACCATTAAATTATAAAGATTATGTCTGATATTGCTTCAAGAGTTAAGGCTATTATCGTTGAAAAATTAGGTGTGGATGAGAGCGAGGTTACCCCGGAAGCTTCTTTCACAAACGACTTGGGTGCTGATTCTTTGGATACAGTAGAACTGATTATGGAGTTTGAAAAAGAATTCAATGTAGCAATCCCTGATGATCAGGCTGAGACCATTGGTACAGTTGGTCAAGCAATCGCTTACTTGGAAAAAAACGTTAAGTAAAAATACGGTCTCCGTATAATCCGTATAAATGGAATTAAAAAGAGTAGTAGTTACAGGGTTAGGTGCGCTCACTCCAATAGGCAATACTGTTCCTGATTTTTGGGAAGGATTGATTAACGGTGTGAGCGGCGCCGCGCCTATTACGAGTTTTGATACAGAAAAATTCAAAACCAAATTCGCCTGTGAACTGAAAAATTTCAGGGCTGAAGATTTTCTGGACAGAAAAGAAGCACGTAAGCTGGATCCGTTTGTTCAGTATGCACTTGTGTCTACGGATGAGGCCGTCAAAGACAGTGGCCTTGACTTTTCGGCAGTTGACACCAACCGAGCAGGAGTAATCTGGGGAGCTGGGATCGGCGGATTGAAAACTTTTCTGGATGAGGTAAGTAACTTTGCAAAAGGCGATGGCACACCACGCTACAACCCGTTTTTTATTCCTAAGATGATCGTTGATATTGCCGCCGGGCATATCTCGATCAAATATGGCCTTCGCGGGCCAAATTTTTGCACGGTGTCCGCCTGTGCATCATCAACCAATGCAATGATCGACGCATTCAATTATATTCGTCTTGGTGTCGCAGACCTGATCATTTCGGGTGGTTCTGAAGCGATTATAAACGAAGCTGGTATCGGCGGTTTCAATGCTATGCATGCGCTTTCGACCAGAAACGACGATCCGACTACTGCTTCGCGTCCTTTTGATAAAGACCGGGATGGCTTTGTAGCAGGTGAAGGTGCCGGCACAATCATACTTGAAGAGCTTGAGCATGCAAAAAAACGCGGGGCTAAAATTTATGCTGAACTTGTCGGTGGCGGCATGAGCGCGGACGCAAATCACATCACAGCCCCCCACCCTGAAGGCCTCGGCGCCAGAATGGTTATGTCAAATGCATTAAAAGACGCTGGTCTTTCCGTAACGGACATTGACTACATCAATGTACACGGCACCTCCACCCCGTTAGGCGACATATCCGAAAGCACAGCAATTGTTGATCTTTTTGGTGAAAATGCTTACAAACTGAACATAAGTTCGACCAAATCAATGACAGGCCACCTACTTGGGGCGGCTGGCGCTGTGGAAGCGATTGCCTCTATTCTGGCGGTTAAAAATGATGTTGTTCCTCCTACAATTAATCATTTCACTGATGATCCGGACTTTGACCCTAAATTGAATTTCACATTTAATAAGGCTCAGAACAGACCTATCCGTGCTGCATTAAGCAATACCTTTGGTTTTGGCGGTCATAACGCATCCGTGATTTTCAAAAAATACGAAGAGTAAGAGCCATTCCAGCATTTAATGCCATTATTTGACCTATATAAGTTATATCTATCATCAGATAAAGACTTTATAAGAAAGTTAAACAATATTTTGGGGTTTGTGCCTCGAAATACTGTCTTATACAAAATGGCATTCCGACACCGTTCCGTGGCTAAGGTCCTCAAAAACGGAACCCGGAGCAGCAATGAACGGCTGGAGTTTCTAGGCGACGCAATATTAGGCTCTGTCGTAGCAGAACTCCTCTTTAAAAGTTACCCTTACAAGGAAGAAGGTTTTTTAACTGAAATGCGGTCCAAGATTGTAAACAGAAACAATCTGAACCGGCTTGCCAAAAAAATGGGTTTCGACCAGTTGATCGTATTTGACCAAAGAACCGTAAACATGCAAACCAAGCATCATTCTATGCTAGGTGACGCATTCGAAGCATTGATCGGGGCTATCTATCTGGACCGGGGATATAATTTCACCAAAGAATTCTTACTAAAACGAATTGTCAAGCCATACATTGATATCCATACGCTGGAGCTAACTGAAACCAACTTCAAAAGCAAACTTATAGAGTGGTGTCAGCGCCATGGAAAGGATATCTCGTTCGATATGATTCAGAATGAAGAAGGAGAAAGTGCTAAGCTCTTTACTGTACAGGCGGTGATAGACGGCGAAAGCTGCGGCATTGGCAGGGATTACAATAAGAAGAACGCCGAAAAACTAGCCGCTGAAAAGGCCTGCGAACTGTTATCTATTTAATCTTATTGACGTATCAGGCTTGAGTCGGGGCAAGCTGTCTAACTTGGTAGGCGAATCAAGATATTGTTTGCTTGAGTCTTTAATATACTTAATTGCATCATACATTGTCCAGCTTTTGGCGCGCTCATAACTTGGTCTGTAGAAAAACATATACTGCTCCAGATCTTTGCCGCGCAAAGTAGTGTTCGACTGAATGATCGACTCATTAAACAGTCCGTCGACATGCGTTTCCTCCATTTCATTGGTGTAATAACGACCAAATCTCCGGGCATTTTTCGGCGTCTTTCCCAGCAGTTCATATATAGCCGTAAGCGGGGTAAACAAAAACGAGAGTGCCGGCGGTTTCCCCTCATAAAAAGAACCATTGCGCTTGTGGTCACGCTTTACATCCTCCAATTCGCTTTTCCTCGACTGCCCCACAATAGTTACCTCCTTCAGCATCTGGTTGCGACTAAGGTTAATGATCATATCCGTTTTATCACTGTTAACCGCGGCCGTGAAGTCCGTAAAGCCTGATTTGATAACCAGCAGGGTGTCGCCTGCCACCGCCTTAATCTGGAAAAGCCCAAGTGCGTCGCTTGAAACAGTCGCCCGGGTCCTTTGGTTAACAATCTGCGCGCCTGAAACGCGGCCCTGGCTCTCCTGGTCCTTTATAACACCTTTAAGCACAAAGGCTTCCTGTGCCAGCGCGGAAACGGCCGTCATCATGAAAAGGGCTACACTCACCAGACCGGAAATACGAAAGGGCATCTTCATCGTGAACACAAAAAATCAGGTAAACATACCCATTGTTTCCCAAATCCTTTAGTTAAAAAAAGTTAAATACGATGGAAAGATCAATAAATGATATCTTTGCACATGATAAAATCAATGACTGGATATGGCCTGGCCACTACAGATTATAATAACGTAAGATTTATAGTCGAAATCAAGTCGCTAAACAGTAAGTTCCTGGAACTTAACCTCAAACTTCCGAGAGCTTTTTCAGACAAGGAGCTGATGCTGCGCAATTTATGTAGCAAAGATATCGAACGCGGCAAATCAAGTGTAACCATTACGATCGAACGCAGCGATGAAGCGCTTAAGGGAGCCGTGATAAATACCGTTCTCCTAACTCGCTATTATCAGCAACTGGAGAAACTCAACGCCGAACTAGGCGCAAACTCGGGCAATCTCTTTCAGACTGCACTGAATATGCCGGAGGTCATCAGCTACACCGAGGAGGACGCTGATGAGGGAGAGTGGGATATGCTACACGATACCTTTCTAAAATCGCTCGAACGCTTTCAGGAATTCAGAAAGACAGAAGGGCAGGTCCTCAAAGCAGATCTTGAACTCCGGATAAGGAACATTCTGCAGTTGTTCAGCCAGGTCGAAACGATTGAGCCGCTTAGAATCCCAAATATCAAATCGAGGCTCATGCAATATCTGGATGAACAGGTAGGTAAAGCTGGTGTCGACCAGAACAGGCTTGAACAGGAGCTGATCTATTACATTGATAAACTTGACATTACAGAAGAAAAGATCCGGCTGAAAAGTCACTGTGATTATTTTATCGAAACACTGAAGGCCCGGGATGCTAATGGAAAAAAGCTTGGCTTTATCTCACAGGAGATCGGCAGGGAAATTAATACCATGGGCGCCAAGGCAAACGATGCGCAAATTCAGCAACTGGTTGTAGGAATGAAAGAGGAACTCGAAAAGATTAAGGAGCAATTATTGAACGTACTGTGATGCAAGGCAAATTGATTATATTCTCTGCGCCATCTGGCGCCGGCAAAACCACTATTGTCAAACATCTCCTCGAGACATTCCCTGCCCTGAATTTCTCCATTTCGGCCACAACACGTGCGCCGAGAGGGGATGAGAAGCACAAACAAGATTACTATTTTATCAGTAAAGAGGATTTTTTACATCGCGTCGCTCTGCATGAATTCGTGGAATTCGAAGAAGTCTACAACGGCACTTTCTACGGAACACTCCGCAGCGAGATCGAGCGCATCTGGAGTTCCGGCAAACACGTAATTTTCGACATCGATGTAGAAGGAGGGCTGCGCCTTAAGCGAAAATATGAAGATAACGCACTGGCCATATTTGTCCAGCCCCCCTCACTCGAGGTACTCAAAGAGCGTCTTACAGGCAGGGGCACAGATAGTGCTGAAAAGCTCGCCGAGCGGTTCAAGAAGGCAGAGAAAGAACTTGGCTATGCAGACAAGTTTGACGTCATCCTCAAAAACTATGACCTTAAAGTCGCCTGTGCTGAGGCAGAGAAACTCGTAGGCGACTTTCTTAGTTAATCGCGAACCAATGAAAACGGGATTATTTTTCGGTTCCTTTAACCCCATTCATACCGGCCATTTGGTTATTGCCAATTATATGGCGGGATTTACCGGGCTGAAAGAGGTCTGGCTGGTCGTTTCGCCTCATAATCCGCTGAAAAAGCGAAGCAATCTGGCAAACATGTACGACAGGCTGGAGATGGCACGGCTGGCGACTGAAAATAGTGAGCAGCTCAAAGTCAGCGATATCGAATTCGGACTTCCCCAGCCCTCCTACACCATTGATACGCTAACATATTTAAAGGAACGCTACCCTGGAAAGGACTTTGTTCTGATCATGGGAGCAGACAACATGGCTTCTTTCAAAAAATGGAAGAATTACGAGCTTCTGCTTAGGGATTACCAGATTTTTGTGTATCCGAGGCCAGGAGCAGACCTGTCGGGGTGGAAAGGTCATCCCTCGGTAACGATAACCGATACACCTCAAATGGACATCTCATCTACCTTCATCAGGAATGCAATCAAAGAGGGCCGCAACGTACAGTTCTTTGTACCCGACAGTGTACTGGACTTTATAGACGGAAAACAGATGTACCGTTAGGTATTCCTGTAAATCAGAAAAATCGCCGGACGTTTGTGAAGGTCCGGTTTTTCCTTTCTCCACAGTGCAACCGACTGTGTTTTTATATATTCGCTTTCAGCGGTAAGGTCGCATGCTACACAAAGGGCAGTGCTGGGTTGACAGGTCTTCAGCACTTCTTCGAAAAGTTGATTGTTTCGAAAAGGGGTCTCTATAAACAGCTGCGTCTGCCTATTTCGCTCGGCGAGCTGTTCAAGTTCTCTGAGCTTTCTCGAACGCTGAGCCTTATCGATCGGCAGGTAGCCATGAAAAGTAAAGCTTTGCCCACTAAAGCCTGAAGCCATCAATGCAAGCAGTATAGAACTTGGCCCTACAAGCGGAACTACCCGCACGCCGCGTTTATGCGCTTCAGCAACAATGTCCGCCCCGGGATCAGCCACACCAGGACAGCCGGCTTCGCTCATAAGCCCTACATCTTTACCGGACAACAGTTGTTTAAAAAAGTTACCTACAGGGCTATTGCGGTTATGCTTTCCATAGTCGTGTATAATAAGTTGCTGCTGAGGCAGCCTAATTCCCGCCTCCTTAAGAAATTTTCTTGCCGTTTTTTCGTTCTCAACAATATAAGTATCAATACCGTTGATGGTATCGACCAGGTAAGGGGTAAAGGATTTCTGCGCTGCAGCATCGGCAAGGGGTACGGGAATCAGGAACAGTGTGCCTGGCTGGGTTTTATTCATGTAGCAAAAGAACTATATTTTAGGTACTTGAACTATTTTTCTGAGAATTTTTATGGAATCAGGACAAATAATGCATCCTGATATAACGTAAAGACGAGTTGAGTCGTCTCATCGAAACTAAATATTTTAAAAAGTTTGAACAACGAACTAATATTATGCTTTAACTACACTAGTCAATGTAATATTTCTCAGACAAATTAAACTTTGTCGCCATTTGGAACTCATATTGACATATAAAGAGCGTTAGGTAAATTAAACACACACACAAATGAACAACATGATCAAATTACCGGCAATCGTGCTGGGGCTACTGCTCCTGCTGACCGGCAGCACACAACAGGTTATGGCTCAGGACGAGGAGGTTTCGCTCCAATCCTTCTATGATGAGCTGTCACCTTACGGGACCTGGATCCAGGATCCGCAGTATGGCTATGTTTGGCGCCCCGATGTGGATCAGGGTGATTTCCGGCCATACTATACGAATGGACGCTGGGTGATGACCGAGTATGGTAACACCTGGGTTTCTAACTACGACTGGGGTTGGGCACCGTTTCACTATGGCCGCTGGGTATACAACCGCTATAATCAATGGATATGGATTCCGGATACAGTCTGGGGCCCCGCATGGGTAAGTTGGAGGAGCGGTGGCGGATACTATGGCTGGGCGCCCCTGGGGCCGGGTATGCATGTCAATGTCAACATAAATATTCCTTCGTTATGGTGGGTATTTGTGCCGCACAGAAACATTTATTACGATAGTTTCCCGAGGTACTATTCGCGAAGGAATGTAACGATCATAAACCGCACAACAATCATCAATAACACTTACGTCCGCAATAGCCGTACGTATTACAGTGGGCCCAGAGCTGCTGAGATAAGAAGATACACCGGCCGGGATGTAGATGTATATTCGGTAAACCGTACAAGCAGACCTGGAAGAAGCGGCATCACCGGAAGAAGTCTGGAGGTTTATACACCGTCACGAAGCAGTCGCGATAACGGTCGCACCGCAGCTGCCCCAAGAACCTCAGTAAGGGGGGAAGGATACACCGCAGCACGCCCCGACCGCAGTACACGCATCGAGGGTGGCGAGGGGTCATCAAGACCGCAGGGCAGGGAGACTATCTCCCGCGATAACGACCGCAGCGGACGGAGTGTTGAAGGCCGCAGCGCTGAAGGACGTGTGTCGAGAAACCGGAACAATGAAGTCCAGGAATCGAGGCCACAGCCGGCAGAGCAGCCGCGCGTAATGAGGCCGACACCGAATGAATCCCAGCCGGCACCGCAGCGTATCGAACGCCCCTCACGGCAGGAACGCCAGCCACAGGCACAGCCACAACGTCAGGAAAGACGTGTTGAGCCAAGGCAGCAGGCGCAGCCGCAACGGATTGAACGCACTGCGCCTTCCAGGAATTCTGAAAGCCGGGGAAGCCAGCAAGGGGGCGGAAGAGAACAATCTTCCCGCTCTTCGAGAGGTGGAAGAGGATAGAAGTCAGCTCGATAAATTAAACTGGTGTCCCTTAAAAAGACACCAGTTTTTTTTATCTTTGCAGCCTTTTGTCACAGGCTTAACCCTTTATGATCCATCCGGAAATAGAAAAACGTAAAACATTTGCCATCATCTCTCACCCCGATGCCGGTAAAACGACGCTTACTGAAAAGTTCCTGCTTTTTGGGGGAGCCATAAATACCGCCGGCGCAGTAAAGCGCAACAAGGCCAACCAGAGCAATACCTCCGATTTCATGGAAATTGAAAAGCAGCGTGGCATCTCGGTGGCAACTTCAGTGATGGGCTTTGAATACAGTGGCAAACGGATCAATATACTGGATACGCCCGGGCACAAGGACTTTGCAGAAGATACCTACCGGACTTTGTCGGCTGTCGACAGTGTTATCCTGGTGGTCGACTGTGTTAAAGGCGTGGAGGAGCAGACAGAGAAGCTGATGTCGGTTTGCCGCATGCGGAATACTCCAGTGATCATTTTTATCAACAAGATGGACCGGGAAGGTAAGGATGCATTCGATCTGCTTGACGAAATTGAAGATAAACTCAATATCAGTCTGTGCCCGCTTTCCTGGCCAATTGGCCAGGGCCATACATTCAAAGGGGTTTACAGCATCTATAATAAACACCTGAACCTTTTTGAACCGGATAAATCGAAAATCAGTGCTCCGGTTATAGAGGTGAGTGATCTGGACGACAAAAACCTGGTCAACTTTTTAAAGGAAAAGGAGCTGGATACGCTGAAGGGCGACCTGGAGCTTGTTGAGGGCGTTTATGGCGAACTGGATCAGGACCTGTATAAAGAAGGTCTGCTTGCCCCGGTGTTCTTCGGCAGTGCCATCAATAACTTTGGAATCAAGGAATTGTTGGACACCTTCATTACCATAGCACCAAGTCCGAAAAGCCGCGAGGCTGAACAGCGGGAGGTAATGGTCGAGGAGAAGAACTTCTCTGGTTTTGTCTTTAAAATCCACGCCAACCTTGATCCGAAACACCGCGACCGTATTGCTTTTCTCCGCATTTGCTCAGGTAAGTTCGAGCGCAATAAATTCTATTATCATACGCGCCAGGACAAAAAGCTGAAGTTTTCGAACCCGATGGATTTCATGGCGAACGAAAAAAGCATCGTGGAAGAGGCCTGGCCGGGCGACGTGGTAGGCTTGTACGACAGCGGAAACTTTAAAATAGGCGACACGCTGACCGAAGGCGAGAAACTCCAGTTTAAGGGCATCCCAAGCTTTTCTCCGGAAATATTCAAGGAGCTGGAGAACAGAGACCCGCTTAAGACCAAACAGTTGGAAAAAGGCATACAGCAGCTTACAGAAGAAGGCGTGGCGCAGTTGTTTATCATGCAGCCGGGCAACCGTAAGGTGGTTGGCGCTGTAGGGGAACTCCAGTTTGAGGTAATTGCATTCCGTCTTGAACATGAATACGGTGCTAAGGCTGCTTTCAGGATGCTGAGCTATACGCGATCATCCTGGGTTACGTCGACCGACAAAAAGAAACTGGAAGAGTTCCTGAAGCGCAAACAGCAGCATATCGGCGAGGACAAAGACGGCAATCCTGTGTTCCTGTCAGACAACGACTTTATGATCAGTATGACCATGCGCGATTATCCGGATATTCAGTTCCACAAGACCTCGGAGTTCAAATAGTTACACGCACCTAGGCAAGCAGCTCCTGGATAGCGTTATTAACCTTCTCAAAGCCAAACTGGGAAAGTACCTGGCCCATCATGCCTTCAATCTCCGCATTGCAGAGATTGCCCAGACTGCCCTCGTGCGTATGGCGCAGATCGGTATCTGGTTTAAAGCTGCCCTGTTCTATCGCTTCACCAACGATCTTGTAGGCCTCCCTGAAAGGCGTTCCTTTCAAAACCAGCTCGTTAACCACCTCTACGCTAAACAGGTAATCGTATTTTTTGTCGTTTAAAATGCCATCCTTGATGGAAATATGCTGCAGCATAAAGGCCGTCATCTCCAGGCATTCATTGAGCGATGTGATGGCTGGAAACAGGTTTTCTTTCAACAACTGCAGGTCGCGGTGGTAACCAGAGGGCAGGTTCGTAGTCATCATAGCAATCTCATTGGGCAATGCCTGTATCTTATTGCAGCGCGAACGGATCAGTTCAAATACATCCGGATTCTTTTTATGCGGCATAATGCTCGATCCGGTGGTAAGTTCTGCCGGGAAGCTGATGAAATTAAAGTTCTGGTTGATGAACAGGCATACGTCCATGGCCATTTTGGCGAGAGTTGCGGCAACCGAAGACATCGCCTGCGCGAGGATCCGCTCAGTCTTGCCCCTGCCCATTTGTGCATAGACCACATTGTAATTCAGCGTTTCAAATCCGAGCAGCGCGGTGGTCATCGTCCGGTTGAGCGGAAAGGAAGATCCGTATCCTGCTGCAGAGCCAAGCGGGTTTTTGTTGCAGACCTTCCAGGCGGCAAGCATCAGTTCCATATCGTCGACCAAACTCTCCGCATATGCACCAAACCACAAGCCGAAGGACGAAGGCATGGCAATCTGCAGATGCGTATATCCCGGAAGCAGCTTGTCTTTATGCGTATTGCCCAGTTCAATAAGTTTACCGAAGAGCAGCGCCGTGTTACCAACCAGCTGCTCTATACTGCTTCTGAAGAACAGTTTGAGGTCGACCAACACCTGGTCATTCCGTGAACGTCCGCTGTGAATTTTCTTGCCTGCCTCACCGATACGTTGAGTAAGCAGCCATTCCACCTGTGAATGCACATCCTCCACACTGTCTTCAATCTGGAATTTTCCGGCAAGGATATCGGCATATATCTGCTTCAATTCGCCTTGTACAAGCCGGAGATCCTCAGGTGTCATCAAGCCAATGCTTTCCAGCATCTGCACATGTGCCAGCGAACCGAGCACATCAAAAGCGGCCATCTGCAGGTCCAGCTCACGGTCTTGACCCACCGTGAAGGTTTCAATATCCTTGTTTACGTTTACGTTCTTCTGCCAGATCTTCATACCTCAAAAATACAATAAATTATAGCCAATCATTCTCCTGCCTGAATTACAGGCCCGAGCATCCTGATATACAGGTCAATTCCCTCGCTGATCTCGTCTACATAAATAAACTCATCTGCCATGTGCGAACGGCCGGAATCACCTGGGCCCACCTTTACCGAGGGGATACTGAGCAAGGCCTGATCGGAGGTAGTTGGGGAGCCGTAGGTTGTCCGCCCCAATGCGATGCCGGACCGGACAAGAGGGTGATCTTTGTCGATAGAAGAAGGCTTGAGCCGGATCGATCTCGGCTTAACATCGCAGTCTACATTGTTGCGGATGATCTTAAGAACTTCCTCGTTTGTGTACGCGTCTGTGACACGCACGTCAACCGTGAATGTGCAGGTCGCGGGCACCACATTGTGCTGCGACCCGGCGTTGATGATCGTGACGCTCATCTTCAGCGGCCCGAATACTTCCGAGACCTTCGAAAAGCGGTAGTTTCTAAACCATTCAATATCCTTAAGCGCTTTATAAATAGCATTATCGCCCTCCTCACGTGCAGCATGCCCGGCTTTACCGGTCGACGTGCAATCCAGGACAAGCAGGCCGCGCTCAGCGATCGCCAGGTTCATTTGCGTAGGCTCTCCTACGACCGCGAATTCGAGTTCGCCAAGATCAGGAAGCACAAGTTCCAGGCCGTTGTTTCCCGATATTTCCTCCTCGGCCGTAGTGGCCAGACAGATGTTGTACTTCAGATCTGCCCTATCATAATAAAACAGAAATGTCCCGATAAGCGAAACGAGACATCCTCCGGCATCATTGCTGCCCAATCCATATAATTTTCCGTCTTCCACCGCAGCATCGTAAGGATCGCGCGTATAGCCCGAATTGGGCTTTACCGTATCGTGATGGGAGTTCAGTAATAATGTGGGCCGGGCCGGATCGAAATGCTTGTTATATGCCCATACGTTATTTAGTTTCCTGTGGGTGCGGACACCGCGCTGCTGCAGGAACTGCTCTATAACATCGGCGGTCTTATCTTCCTCTTTGCTAAAAGACTGGATACGTATTAATTGCTTGAGCAACTCCAGGCATTCCGCCTGTATTTGTTCTATCATAAATGCTATTCTTTGGTGTATAAGGCGCCTGCTTTCTGGGCAGACAGCTTGATGCCTTTGATCAGGGATGAGCTGAACCCGTTATGTTCCATTTCGTTCAGTCCCGCGATGGTACAGCCTTTTGGCGAAGTCACTTTATCGATCTCCTGTTCCGGATGCGATGCCATTTGCAGGAGCAGATCGGCTGCACCTTTTGCAGTCTGAACAGCCATCTTCAGCGCCTCATCGGCATGAAAGCCGATCTCGACACCACCTTGTGATGCGGCGCGTATCGCTCTCAGAAAGAAGGCAATGCCACAGGCGCAGAGCGCGGTCGCAGAAGTCATTAGCTCCTCATTGATCCTGACTACCGAGCCCACAGTTTCAAACATACTGGTTACCTCAGCTATATTTGACGCAGTTGCGGAATCGCTGGCTACGCAAGTCATCGACTGTCCGATGGCTATGGCCGTATTCGGCATTGCTCTGATCACCTGCACCTCATCGCCGAGCTTGGCGCGGATATCGGCACAGCTTACACCGGAGGCAACAGAAATAACGACATGCCTGCTGGCGGAAATGACCGGCTGGATCTGATCGAGTAGTTGGTTTAACTGCTGCGGCAGTACGGCCAGCACAATGATCTCGGCGGCCTCGGCCGCCGCCGCATTGTCTGCACTTACCACAAAACCCTGCGCCGCAAATTCGCCCAGATGAGCAATATTACGTCTGGTCAGACTGATTTGCTCCGGTCGCGCATAGCTGGCTTTCACCAGGCCTTTGGCCAGTGAGATTCCGATGTTTCCGCTTCCGAGAATGGCGATATTGCCTGCAAATTTTTTCATCTGTTCTTATTTTGTTAACCGTGTTCCAAAGCCCTGCTGCGCCAAATGCGACAGTTCATCGGCCTTGCCTATATAAACATTGCTTACGCCGCTTTTAATGGCTTCAAAAGCGTTATGCAATTTAGGAATCATTCCTCCGGAAACAATGCCATCCTGCTTCAATCCTTCGAATTCATCCATTCTGATCTCAGATACCAGCGAATTATCATCGCCTATGTCGCGCATCACGCCCCTCTTCTCAAAGCAATAGATCAGCGATGTGTCGTATCGGGCCGACATAGCAACGGCTACTGCCGAGGCGATCGTGTCGGCATTGGTATTTAGCAGCTGCGAATCGCCGTCATGCGTGATCGCACAAAGCACGGGAACCATTCCGGCCTCGAGTAAGCTGCTCAACGCAGTCGCCGATACCGAACCTGCATCAAGATCGCCCACAAAACCATAGTCGATCTCCTTCACCGGACGTTTAACCGCTTTGATGACGTTACCGTCGGCACCAGTCATTCCTATCGCATTGCAGGCCCGGGCTTGTAGCTGGGCAACGATATTCTTATTAATCAGTCCTCCATAAACCATCGTCACGATCCGCAGTGTCTCAATATCGGTAATGCGGCGCCCATCCACCATCTTAGCCTCGATACCCAGGGAGTGACCCAGTTCGGTGGCAATCTTACCACCACCATGCACCAGTATCTTATCTCCCGGTAATGCGGTAAAGTCGGTCAGAAATTCATGCAGTTTTTCCGAATTGTCGATAACGTTTCCACCTATCTTAATGACGCTGAGCTGTTTCATATACCTTAAAGTTTTTCGAGCATTTGCTTTAAAACTGCCTGCGCTGCCCAGAGGCGGTTGCCGGCTTCATGGATTACCAGCGAGTTGGGCCCGTCGAGCACTTCGGCCGACAATTCCAGATCACGTCGGACGGGCAGACAGTGCATCACCCTGGCATCGTTGGTCGCCGTAAGCTTCTCATTGGTCAGCATCCAGCCCTCCGGATAAGGCAGCACCTTTCCGTAATCTTTATAGCTCGACCAGTTCTTCACATAGATATAGTCGGCTCCGCTGAGTGCTGCGTCCAGATCGTAACTGATCGCCGCACCTTTGCTGAAGTCCTCACTCAACTCATATCCTTCCGGCTGGGCGATCGTAAAATCGAGCATATCGAGTTCCTGCGCCTTGCACATCCACTCCGCAAACGAGTTTGGCACCGCCTGTGGCAATGCTTTAATATGCGGTGCCCAGGCAAGAACCACTTTCGGCTTGCCTGCGCCCTGCCAGGTTTCTTTGATTGTCACCAGATCAGCCAGGCTCTGCAAAGGATGCCGCGTGGCACTTTCCAGACTCACTACAGGAACTTTGCTATAGGCAATAAACTTGTTGAAAAAATCTTCACTGTAATCCTCTTCGCGGTCGGCCAGCTTCGGAAACGACCGTAGCCCGAGGATGTCACAGTATTGCCCCATTACCGCTGCAGCCTCACGGATATGTTCTACAGTGGTGCCGTTCATCACAACGCCATCCTGGGTTTCCAGAGCCCAGCCTTCTTTGTCCATGTTCATAACCATAACGCTCATGCCCAGGTTCAGCGCCGCTTTCTGGGTGCTAAGCCTGGTACGCAGACTAGGGTTCAAAAATACCAGTCCGAGTGTCTTGTTCTCACCAAGGCTTTTATGCACATAGGGGTTTTCCTTTAAAGCCAGCGCATCGCGGAGCAGCTTACCGATGTCTTGCACATCGTGTACGGAAGTAAATTGGTTCATCCTTTTAAAGCAAGTTTAAATTCGTTTAAAAAATGATCTGCCTGGGCCTTGCTAAGATTCAATGCAGGCAGCAGCCTGATCACATTGGGCTTAGCCTCTCCGGTAAAGATCTTATGCTTGAACAGCAGGTCTTTCTTTATGTTTGACAACGATTCAGGTAATTCTATCCCGATCATGAGTCCGCGTCCCCTCACCTCCTTTACGCCTTCTATCTTATGCAGTTCGGCGATCAGGTAACTTCCTATGTCCTCTGCGTTCTTCATCAGTTCGTCCTGCTCAATAACTTCGAGCACGGCAAGCGCAGCCGCACAGGCAAGATGGTTGCCGCCAAACGTTGTCCCCAGCATACCATGCCATGGCTTAAACTTTGGCGCTATGGAGATGCCGGCAACTGGAAAGCCATTGCCCATACCTTTTGCCATCGTATAGATATCGGCATTTACGCCTGCGTAATCGTGGGAATAAAAAAGCCCGGTACGGCCATACCCACATTGCACGCTGTCGGCTATATACACGGCATTGTACTGATCACAAAGCGAACGGATCTGTTGCAGGAAACTTACCGAAGCCTCCCTGATTCCGCCAACACCCTGAATACCTTCTATGATGACAGCAGCGATCTCGTTGCCGAATTCTGCGAAGGCTTTGGCCAGTGCACCTTCATCGTTATGCGGCAGAAACACGACGTTATCGGTTTCGTTGACAGGCGCAATGATCTTCGGGTTATCTGTGGCAGCAACCGCGAGGGATGTCCTGCCATGAAAAGCGCCTTTAAAGGCGACAATCTTTTTGCGGCCATTGTAAAACGAGGCCAGCTTCAACGCGTTCTCGTTTGCCTCTGCGCCCGAGTTGCACAAGAAAAGCTGGTAGTCTGTTTTACCGGAAACCTGGCCCAGCTTTTCAGCCAGCTGTACCTGGAGGGGAATCTGAACAGAGTTGGAATAAAAACCCACCTTATTCAGCTGATCTGTCAGTCGCCCTACATAATGCGGGTGTGTATGACCAATAGAGATCACGGCATGTCCGCCATACAGATCCAGATATTCTTGTCCCTCAGCATCCCATACGGTACTGCCCGAAGCTTTGGCTATTTCAATATTGTTTAAAGGGTATACGTCAAATAAATTCATGTTGTTGTCGTTAATGCCGGTTAAGGCGGATAAATAAATACAGAAAGGTCTTGTTGGCCCCGGTCTAGAAAGCCTGGGCCTTAAGCCGTAGCCCTTCGCTTTCAGGCAATCCGAACATGAGGTTCATGTTCTGTACGGCCTGTCCGCTTGCACCTTTCAATAAATTATCTATAATACTGACCACAAACAGCTTGCCGCCATGTTTCTCGACATGCACCAGCGCCTTATTGGTGTTCACGACCTGCTTCAGGTCGATATTTCTCGGGCTGACATGCGTAAAAGGATGACCCGAATAATACTCCGTATACAGTTTTTCGGCCTCCTCAGCTGTTAACGAACAGTCGAGATACATTGCTGCAAGAATACCCCTGGTAAAGTCGCCACGCTGCGGAATAAAGCTGATCTCTCCGTCAAATGAAGCATCAAGCTGCTTGAGGCTCTCCCCAATCTCGTTCAGGTGCTGATGTCCGAAAGCCTTGTAGACCGACAGGTTGTTGTTTCTCCAGCTGAAATGTGAAGTGGCCGACAAGCTCTGTCCCGCTCCGGTTGAGCCCGTGGTGGCATTGATATGGATCTCACCGTTCAGCAGTCCATTTGCTGCCAGTGGCAGGAGGCCGACCTGGATGCAGGTGGCAAAGCAGCCCGGATTCGCAATTTTCCCGGCTTGTCTAATGGTTTCCCTGTTCAGTTCCGGCAAACCGTAAACCCAATCAGCGCCCGCATTCACTTTCAACCTGAAATCCTGACTGAGGTCGATGATCTTTACGGTATCGGCTATTCTGTTCGCATCCAGAAACTTTTTAGCGTCGCCATGGCCTACACACAGGAAAAGCACATCGATGTTGTCAGACAAGCCCGCCGCAAAACGTAGCTCCGTATCACCAAAAAGGTCGGTATGTACATCTGAAACCAGGTTGCCTGCGTTGCTGCTGCTCTGCACAAAGCTGATCTCTACCGAAGGGTGGTTGACCAGCAAGCGAAGCATTTCGCCGCCGGTGTATCCTGCGCCGCCTACTATCCCTGCTTTAATCTTCATTGCCATTCACTTTATGCCAAATCATGACCTGGTTGCCAAAAATCTTCGAAAAGCCTTTAACGTCTTCACCGCTCCAGGCATTGTTCATCTCGCCGTAGCTGCCGAACTTGTTGCTCATCAGGTCGTGTGCCGACTCAATACCGATAATATTAAAGCGGTATGGAAGCAGCTCCACGAATACTTTCCCGCTCACCACCACCTGTGTATCTTTCAGGAAGGCTTCAATATTGCGCATAACCGGGTCGTGAAACTGCCCTTCATGCAGCCAGTTGCCGTAAAACGATGCCAATTGCTCCTTCCATGACAGCTGCCACTTGGTAAGAATATGCTTCTCCAGCGTATGGTGCGCTTTTATGATCACCATCGGTGCCGCAGCTTCAAAGCCTACGCGGCCCTTTATCCCAATAATGGTATCTCCAACGTGGATGTCCCTGCCAACACCAAAAGGCTGTGCAATGGCCTGAAGTTTCTGAATCGCCTTAACCGGGCTCATCGCTTCCCCGTCTATACCAGTAAGTTCGCCCTGCTCAAAAGTCAGCTCGAGTCTGCGTGGTTCGGTTTCAGTGACCTGGGTCGGCCATGCCTCTTCCGGAAGGGTGTCGTGGGAAGTCAAGGTTTCTTTCCCGCCCACTGAAGTTCCCCACAGCCCCTTATTGATGGAATATCTGGCTTTCTCGGCACTATATTCTACGCCATGCTTGGCCAGGTATTCTATTTCTGCCTCACGCGATAGTTTCAGATCCCTGATCGGCGTGATGATTTCCACCTCAGGAATCAGAATATTAAAGATCATATCGAAACGCACCTGATCGTTACCTGCGCCTGTGCTGCCGTGGGCAACATAGTCGGCCCCGATTTTTTTCACATAGTTTGCAATTGCCGTTGCCTGGCTCACACGCTCGGCACTCACAGAAAGCGGATAAGTCGCGTTCTTGAGCACATTACCAAAGACCAGGTATTTAATACAGCTGTTGTAATAGTTGATGGTCTCATCAACCACCGCATGAGAAGCAACGCCCAGCGAATAAGCCCGCTTTTCGATCTCCTGAAGTTCTTCATCCGAAAAACCACCGGTATTTACGATGACCGAGTGTACTTCTAATCCGCGGTCCTGGGCCAGGTAAATGCAGCAAAAAGAGGTATCTAATCCTCCGCTAAATGCTAAAACTACTTTCTTCTTCATTGGATATTACAGCTATTTAAATAAAAAGGTAAACATAGGCAGCAGGGATTTCAGTCCCTTGCTCTGTGGTTTTGTTTTAAGTACCAGCTTTTGTTTGATGCGCATAAAGCGTTCGTACAAACTCGGGTTCTTATGTAATTCTTCAGCAAACTTCTTGGCAGCGTCATGCTTTTGCACAACCGGATCATAGAGCATAGCCGTGCACATGCAGTTCTTGCGTTCCTTCATTTTAAGAATTTCGAAGTTCACACAACTCTGGCAGCCTTTCCAGAACTCTTCATCCTGTGTAAGTTCGGAGTAGGTGACTGGCTCATAACCCAGATCGGAATTGATCTTCATAACGGCAAGCCCGGTGGTAAGGCCAAAGATTTTTGCCTTCGGATATTTCTGTCTGGAAAGTTCAAATATTTTATGCTTGATGGCGTTCGCAAGGCCGGCCTTTCGGTATTTGGGACTTACGATGAGTCCCGAATTGGCCACGAACTGTCCGTGGCTCCAGGTCTCAATATAACAGAAGCCTGCCCAACTGCCATCCTTGTGGAAGGCGATCACGGCCTTACCGTCGGCCATCTTAGCGGCTACATAGTCGGGAGAACGTTTAGCAATACCTGTTCCTCGTGCTTTTGCAGATTCTGCCATTTCTTCACAGATCTCCTCTGCGAAGACACGATGTTCAGGAAGTGCTACCTGCACTATAAAATCGTTTATATTCATTAAGAGTTAACGAAAAAATATAAATGTTCTGATTAATTGTTTTTTGAGAGGCAATCCTCTTCGTAAAAGACCTGAATTAGGATTTTACTCAGATCCGCGGCGTGTAGGTACGCCGGTTCGTAGTCACAAAAAACACGGGCTCGGAACGTTCATTAAACAGACATCTCAGGACCATAGTGCTGGCCTCTTGAAGTGTCGGTTTATGCGCTGCGTGTTTGATCATTTCTTATGTGTAAATAGTTATTTGAATGTATTGAGGCGCAAAGGTTTAAATAAATATTGAGTTGTGCAACAGGTTTTATGTTTTTTTACACTTTTTAAGGGATGATGAAGGTCGGGTTTATTACCTTTAAACGCATATGAAAAGCCTGGCCTGTATTGTGTTCATTCTTCTGACTGGCTTGTGCCGCGCACAGGATCCTGATGGTGTCAAACATACCGTAGCAGAACTCTCCTCTGCAGCCATGTGGGGCCGTGGTTATACGAAGGGCGGCATGGCTCGCGCGGCCGACTACATTACCGAGATGTTAAAGCGCCATGGGCTCCAAGCGGTCGACAGCACCTACCGGCAAACATGCACTTTCCCGGTCAATACATTCCCCGGCAAGATGGAAATGAGTGTAGATGGGCGGCGACTGGTTCCCGGGCGCGACTTCATTGTACACCCCGCTTCCAGGGGACTTACTGCCTCGGGCAAACTGGTGCAGACCGACAGTCTTACGTTCATAAACCCCGAAAACCGGATCGCACTTGTTCTGAAAGACAAACTGACATGGTCGGTGTCGCAGGAGCTGGCGGACTATACGGCGCTGGAAGTGAAAAAGTCGGCCGCCGGACTTGATCCAAAGGAGGTATCGGTCGATATTGAGAACATGTTCATACCTGAATTTAAGGCCGACAATATCTGCGCTCTCGTTAAAGGCACCCGTCGGCCCGATTCGCTCATTGTGCTGACCGCACATTATGACCACCTGGGCGGAATGGGCAGCGACACCTTTTTCCCGGGTGCCAATGATAATGCCAGCGGTGTGGCTTTCCTGCTTAGCCTGGCCGGGTACTATGCCAAGCATCCGCAGCCTTATACCATCATGTTTATCTTTTTTGCCGCAGAGGAAGCCGGACTGGTCGGCTCGAAATATTTCACCGAGCATCCGCTGGTGCCGTTAGAGCGTATCCGGTTTTTAGTGAATGTCGACATGGTCGGAACCGGCGAGGCCGGAATAACCGTGGTAAATGCTACGTTGCATCCGCGGGAGTTTGGCTGGCTGACAGCGCATAACGAGCGTAAACGTTACCTCAGCAAAATCAACGCAAGGGGCGAAGCGGCAAATAGTGACCATTATTTCTTCACTCAAAAGAATGTACCTGCTTTTTTTATCTATACTCAAGGCGGCCCTTCAGCCTACCACGATATCAATGATGTTGCCGCAAAGCTGCCGCTGACCGAATACAGCGATCTTTTCCGGCTGTTCCGTGATTTTACAAAGGCGCTGATGGAAATTAGATAGTTTCACCGACAGATTTTAAACCAATTTGCTTTAATTTCGTTTCCTTAATAACGCGTAACGTATTACATAAAACCCGTTAACTATGTTCGACAAACTCATGGCCGCTCAGCAAAAAGCTGACGAGATAAAGAAAAGACTGGACACCATTTCTGTTTATGGTGAAGTTGAAGGCGGCAAGATCCGCGTAACCGCTACTGCGAATAAAGCGCTTACTGCAATTGAAATAGATGAAAGCTTCCATAAGGAGGCCGACAAAGAGGAACTGGAAGAACTGCTGCTTACGGCGGTTAATAAGGCGCTTGATCAGGCCGAGCAGGTAAGCGCGGCAGAGATGCAGAATATGACCAAGGATATGCTTGGCGGATTGGGTAACCTCGGTGCCATGTTTGGTCAGTAACCGCTAAAGTAAAGACATTCAGCTATGAAATACACGTATTACGGCCAGTCCTGCTTCCTGCTTGAAGCAGAAGGCAAGAAATTTCTGTTCGACCCCTTTATCAGCGGCAACCCTTTGGCAAAGGATATTGATATTGACGGCATTGAGGCCGACTACATCCTGGTAAGCCACGGTCATGGCGACCACGTCGCCGATCTTGCGCGGATCGCTAAGCGGACCAATGCCCGGGTGATCGCCATGGTAGAGGTAGCCGAATGGATCAGCAAACAAGGCGTAGAGAACGTTGTGGATATCAACTTCGGGAAGTCAAAACACGACTTTGGAGCGCTCAGAACGGTATGGGCCGTACACAGCAGCGCCAATCCCGACGGCAGCTACGGCGGCAACCCGGCCGGATTTGTACTGGAGCTGGAAGGAAAAAGCATTTATTTTGCCGGAGATACGGCTCTGACCCTGGAAATGAAGATCCTGGCTGATCTTTACAACCTGAGCTATGCGATCCTGCCGATCGGCGGACATTACACCATGGATGTAGACGATGCCTTAATCGCAACAAAGTATCTGGAGTGTAACACGGTGATCGGTGTGCATTATAATACTTTTCCGCCAATCGCTATCGACGAAGAAGAAGCTGCAGCGAAATTCAAACGGGAAAACAAGACCCTGCTGTTGCCGTCAATCGGAGAAACAATTGAGTTGTAACAACTCAGGGATGAACTGGGTAATATCCCGAGACTAGGCATCTGCGTTTTGCAAAAATAAGACGTTCAAGGAGAAGACCTAGGATTTGTGTGCTTCTTCAGCACACAAGGTCCAGTCTTCGAGTTTAATGTCTTATTTTTAAAGATATTGAACTGCGGAATTAATGCGCTAAAAGCCAGTTTTCACCTTCCCCGATCTCTACTTCAATAGGAACAGTCGTCTTAATGGCTGTTTTCATTCGATGGGTGATGATCTCTTTCATAACCGCAACCTCAGAACGCAGGACGTCGAACACCAATTCGTCATGTACCTGCATGGTCATTTTTGACTGCAAACCTTGAGAAGCCATGTCGCGGTGGATATTGATCATCGCCACTTTAATCATGTCGGCAGCCGAACCTTGTATCGGCGCATTGATCGCATTTCGTTCCGCATAACCACGAACCGTCTGGTTGGCGGAGTTAATGTCCCGCAGATAACGCCTGCGGCCCAGAATGGTTTCCACATAACCGTTCTCGCGGGCGAAGTTCATGGTGTCTGACATATATTTCTTAATGCCGGGGTATTGTTCGAAGTATTGTGCGATAATTTCCGCCGCTTCCTTCCTTGGAATACCGAGATTCTGTGAAAGACCAAAGGCCGACTGTCCGTAGATAATGCCAAAGTTGACCGCCTTAGCGTTTCTCCTTTGCGTTGCGTCTACCGCAGCAATATCAACACCATACACCCGTGCTGCCGTTGCCGTATGGATGTCGATTCCTTTGTTGAATGCGTCCAGCATGTTCTCCTCCTTACTGATATCCGCAATAATGCGCAGTTCAATCTGTGAGTAATCCGCAGAAAGCAGAATATGGTCCGCATCACGTGCAATAAAAGCGCGACGGACTTCCCGGCCCCGCTCCGTGCGGATGGGAATATTCTGGAGGTTGGGATTATTCGAACTAAGACGTCCGGTGGCTGCCACCGCCTGGTTAAAACTTGTATGCACGCGGCCCGTTTTAGGATTTACCATCAGCGGCAGGGCATCCACGTAGGTCGACTTCAGCTTTTGAAGCTGCCTGAACTCCAAAATATCCTGTACAATATCGCTCTTGGTGGCCAGTGCCAGCAGTACGTCTTCTCCGGTCTGGTACTGACCCGTTTTTGTCTTCTTCGCTTTAGGGTCGAGCTGCAGCTTATCAAACAGTACCTCGCCTAATTGTTTCGGTGATGCAATATTGAAGCACACGCCGCACTTGTCGTGCACATTCTGCTCATACTTTCTGATCTCCAGTTCCAGTTCCTTTGAGTAGTTCACAAGCGTATCCATATCAATGCGTACGCCTTCTTTCTCCATATCGGCCAGCACATAGATCAGTGGGTTTTCTACTTCTACAGCAAGCCGTTCCGCATTGAGCTCTTTAAGCATTGGCTTAAAAACATTGGCGAGCTGTAAGGTGACATCTGCATCTTCGGCAGCGTAATCTACCACTTTGTCGACAGGTACATCACGCATCGTACCCTGATTTTTCCCTTTTGCGCCAATGAGCGAGGTGATGGATATCGGTGAATAACCGAGATAGTTCTCCGACAATACATCCATGCTATGGCGCGTATCCGGATCTATAAGATAGTGCGCAAGCATCGTGTCAAACAACTCGCCCCTCACATGAACGCCATACCACTTAAGCACAAGCATATCATATTTAATGTTCTGCCCTATCTTTGCTATGCGCTCATTCTCCCACACGGGCTTGAACTCCTCAATAATCAGCATAGCCTCATCCCGATCCGCCGAAAGCGGAACGTAATAGCCTTCGCCAGGAACAATACAAAACGAAATACCTACCAGATCGGCGGCATTGGCATCCGTACCCGTGGTTTCTGTATCAAACGAAATGCTTTCCTGGGCGAGCAGCAATCCGATCAGTTCCTTGCGTAATGCCGGGGTGTCGACCAGTTTATAATGGTGCGGTGTGTTTTCAATGGTTTTCGCAGCAGGCTGCTCAAACATAGCGGGCGGCACCACGAAGGTGGTCGACTGGCTGCCAGCTTCTGTTGCTGCATGGCCAAACAGGTCTGTCTGCTGTCCAGCGCTGCCTTTGGCTTCATTTACGTTGAAGCCCTCACCAAATACCCGCTTGCCGATGGTACGGAACTCAAGCTCGGCAAATAGCGGCTCCAGCAATTCGCGACTGGGTGGTTCCAGCTCAAGTGCCTTTTCGTCGAACTCGACGGGCACGTCGAGCAGTATCGTGGCCAGCTTTTTTGAAATGATTCCCTGCTGCGCATACATCTCCACGTTCTCCCGCTGTTTACCCTTCAATTCATGCGCGTTGGCGATGATGTTCTCTACTGAACCATATTGTTTGATCAGTAACTTCGCAGTCTTCTCGCCAATCCCGGGTATTCCCGGAATATTGTCGACCGCGTCACCCCATAGGCCCAGAATATCGATAACCTGCTCTACACGTTCTACTTCCCATTTCGCAAGTATTTCCTTCACACCAAGCACCTCCATATCGTTACCCATACGGGCGGGCTTATAAATGAATATGTTATCGGAAACAAGCTGTCCGAAATCCTTGTCCGGCGTCATGCAGAACACCTGAAATCCTGCACGCTCAGCCTCCTTAGCTAGTGTGCCAATGATATCATCAGCCTCATAACCGTCTTTGGTGATCACCGGAATCTTAAATCCCTCTATCAGCTTGAACACATAAGGCAGCGCCCTGGCCAGATCTTCCGGCATCGCCTCCCTGTGGGCCTTATAACCTACAAACTCCGTGTGTCTGTCGGTCGGCGCATCCGTATCGAACACAACCGCAATATGTGTAGGCTTTTCTTTTCTAAGTACCTCAAGCAAAGTATTGGCAAAACCCATCACTGCCGATGTGTTAATGCCTGTAGAGGTAAACCTCGGCGTCTTGCTTAATGCAAAATGCGCGCGGTAAATCAGTGCCATGCCATCAAGAAGGAAGAGTTTTTTCATAGGTAATATCTGAATTTGCCTTTAGGATCGGCATAAAGATAAAAAATAACTTATATTTAAGCATTTGACGCGAATTTATGAAAACCAAACTAACGCTTATCTTCCTTGCATTGTGTCTAACAGCCAGTGCACAGTTGCCATCAAAGGCCCTATTAGACATGGTCACACTCACTGGTCTTAAAAATGAAATAAAGCCAGGGTACGGTACAACCTTACAAGACCCCATATGCACAGGCGCGTTTCTGGATATCAGCAATACGACCGCTGTCCGCGAAAAGATGTTCAGACTAATGAACAGTTATCGCTGGGCTGACGGCAGTAAACTGAATTTTTCGAAGCGGGTAAGCTATACAAAGCCGGATGGCTCGGGAATAACGGACTGTTACATGATTCCAAAACCAGGAACTTCAGATACCCTTCGGCTCTACGTAGATCCTTACAAAAACACAGATATCCATTTCATACCTGAAGGCCTCGCCATGCTGTCGCTCGCCACAATTGGCAAAGAAATCTCGCCGTACGTTGAGGAGATCAAAGCAATTGAAGCGGCGAGCGATGCCTTCATCCTAAAGGAGGCCTCTGGAAAAATATTGCAATACATCAGCAACACCTTCGCTCTGGCTGGCTTTCTGGACCGGGATGCTCTGCAGATTATAGCGGACGACAAGCAGGCCAATGCCGAACTGAAAGGATTTCTTGTACGCGCATACATTCTGAACAAATTTTACGCCTACGCGCATAACCTACCCGAGCCACAGAAATATGCTTTCGAGAAAATGAAGGAAAACTTTGCGGAAATTACGAAAGCACATCCTGATCTTACAACCGGTAATCTTAGTGCTGCTTTGAGATAGACAGTTTGAACAACATTGTCTATCTTGGGCCGTTTAATGTCATATGAAACACCGGTATCTAATCCTTTTCTTGGCACTTCTATCTTCTCTTGCATTAAGAGCTCAGGACGTTGTCCTCATCTCCGAGGGCAACTATGTACGGGGAACCATTCAGGGCACAAACTATGCTTCTGTTATTTTGAAAACAGAGGACGGTAAAGTAAGCCAGTATGAGGCCACCAAGATCAAAGAATTTATCTGGAATGGGCAAACCTACGTAAGTAAGCCGATCATCATTAAAAAGAAGATGGAGCATCGCTTTTTCAGGCTTCTGGAATATGGGGCGGCCAATCTGTATGCCATTGGAGGTACGGACGCCGGCATCGATGAGCCGCAACCGAAAGCGGCCCCCAGAGTGCGTCCCTCAATCGCCATTGGAGGCGGAAGCGGCGGCGTGGGCGGTCTGGGCGGCGGCGTGGGCATCAGCATTGGTGGCGGTCGCAGGTCTGAGCCCGGAAAACCGAAACAGAAAACGCCGGAATCCTATTTTATTGAAAAGCCGGGAACCGGGCCTATGATTGAAATCCCGGTAGAAGGCGGCAACTCGGAAAGCAAGAACCAGCACATTAAAAATGCGCTGCTGCAAAAACTAACGAACGACGAGGACCTAGCAGAGCGGATTAAAGCAACGGAAAATTTTGATGCCAAACTGATCCGGGCATTTGTTGCTGCCTACAACGATATGAAAAAATAGGCTACCTGCTGATACAATCTACCCGGTGATCGTTCACCATTCCGGTGGCCTGCATATGGGCGTAACATATCGTTGTACCGAAAAATTTAAAGCCCCGCTTTTTCATGTCTTTGGCAATCGCATCGGAAATAGTGGTCCTGGCCGGAACATCCTTCATACCTTTTACCTCATTCAACAATGGCTTTTTGCCCGGCAGAAAGCCCCAGATATAGTCCGAAAAGGAGCCGAACTCTTTTTGTATTTCAATGAACAGCCTGGCATTGGTGATGGCGCCATTCACCTTGAGGCGGTTTCTGATAATTCCGGGGTCGTTCATCAAGCGCTCAACGTCCGTCTCATCAAATGCCGCAACCTTTTCAACATCAAACCCCGCAAATGCCTTCCGATAGTTTTCCCGGCGCCTCAGGATCGTGATCCAGCTTAGACCTGCCTGTGCGCCTTCCAGGATCAGGAATTCGAATAAGGTCTTATCATCATAAACGGGCTTACCCCATTCTTCATCATGATACTTCACATAAAGCGGGTCTGTTCCACACCAGTCGCACCGGATAATCTCTGCCATATTTGATTGTTTTGCTTTTAACCATTTAACTCTATAAGCGGATCCCAAAACACCGCTTTAAAGTTCTGCACCTTATTGTTCTTCACCACAATTCCTTCTGCTTCGAGAAGCTCCTGCATCCGTTCCGGTGTTTCGAAATGAAATTTGCCGGTTAGCAGGCCACTGCTATTAACCACACGCTGCGCGGGAACCGGAGGATGCGCTTTTCCTGCATGTGCCATGGCATAACCGACCATTCTAGCAGAACCTCCAGCGCCTAGACTTTTTGCTATGGCCCCATACGAGGTGACCCGCCCTTCGGGCACCAGCCTCACCAGCTCAAACACCTGATCATAAAAGCTTTGCTCCATCCGCATAGCCATCCACTTTTACTCGAAAGAGAACTGTATGTAATTGATATTTTTATCGTGTTTCAAATAAATACGCTCGTAATGCGTCTTAATGCGCAGCACCTCATTGTCAAATTCCGACTGATACAGGTGATCGGTCTGCTTATGGCAAACCAGCCCGAGTTCGGCGACCTTCTCAGCGGTATAGGCGTATAAGCCGTCATTGTCTGTCTTCAGGTTGATCTTGCCGCCCTTTTTCAGGAAGGTACGATACTTGTCGAGAAAGCCGGGAAAGGTAAGCCGCTTACGCTCGCGGCTCAACTGCGGCTGCGGATCGGGGAAGGTGATCCAGATCTCATCCACCTCTGCTTCTCCAAAATAATCCATGATGTCTTCGATCTGGATTCTTAAAAAAGCCAGATTAGCGATATTCTCATCAATGCCCGTCCGCGCACCACGCCATATCCTGTTTCCTTTGAGGTCTACCCCTATAAAATTCTTTTTTGGAAACAGTTTGGCGAGACCCACAGAGTACTCTCCCTTGCCGCAGGCGAGCTCCAGCACAACCGGATTGTTATTCTTGAAATGTTCAGCTGCCCACCTGCCCTTTAACGGCTTTCCGGCGTCGAGCTGGTATACGTTGGCGAAAGTATCGATCTCCGCGAACTTCCTTAATTTATCTTTACCCAATGCAATAGTATATTGTCATACAAAAATATACAAACTTTAGATTCTTTGCCGCTTGCCCCAGCACTTATCCGCCGCCATTTTGTATTTTTGCACCAGCATCATAGCATTTAATCGTGGAAAAAAACGCAAAAGTATATATCGCCGGCCACCGGGGGATGGTGGGTTCGGCCATTTACCGCAAGCTGGTCAAGGAAGGTTTCAGCAATATCGTCACCCGCACATCTGCGGAACTGGACTTGAGAGATCAGCAGGCTGTTGCCAGTTTCTTTGAAACTGAGCGGCCCGAATATGTGTTTCTTGCCGCTGCTAAGGTTGGCGGTATCGTAGCTAATAATACATATCGTGCCGATTTCCTTTATGAAAACCTGGCCATACAGAACAACGTGATTCACCAGTCGTATCTGAACGGGGTCAAAAAGCTGATGTTTCTGGGTTCAAGCTGTATTTATCCCAAACTAGCCCCTCAGCCTTTGAAGGAAGAGTATTTGCTTACTGGGCCGCTGGAGGAAACCAATGAGCCTTATGCTATCGCGAAGATTGCAGGCATCAAGATGGCCGATGCCTATCGCGACCAGTATGGCTGCAACTTCATTTCGGTGATGCCAACAAACCTCTATGGATATAATGATAACTATCACCCGCAGAACTCGCATGTGTTGCCTGCCTTGATCCGTCGTTTTCACGAAGCTAAAGTGAATAACAGTCCCGAGGTTGTTATCTGGGGTTCGGGCTCACCCATGCGGGAGTTCCTCTTTGCTGATGACCTGGCCGAGGCCTGCTATTTCCTGATGGAAAGCTATAACGAATCCGGACTGGTAAATATCGGCACAGGCGAAGACCTGAGCATCAAAGACCTGGCCGGCCTCATCAAAAAGGTGGTCGGCTATGAAGGTGAACTAAGATTCGACAGCTCTAAACCCGATGGCACGCCGCGCAAACTGATGGATGTGTCTAAGCTGCACGCCCAGGGCTGGAAGCATAAAATCGAACTTGAAGAAGGCATAGCGCTGGCGTATCAGGATTTTCTCAAAAAGCATAGTTAAAAACAATATATTTGCTAGAGACCAATCAGCTTTAGCTATATGACCTTAGTTCAGCTCGAATATATTGTGGCGGTTGATACCTACAGAAGTTTTGTGGGCGCTGCAGAAAAGTGCTTTGTAACACAACCTACGCTCAGTATGCAAATCCAGAAACTGGAAGAAACACTAGGCGTAAAACTGTTCGACCGCAGCAAACAGCCTATTGTCCCTACCGAAATCGGGGCGCAAATTATTGATCAGGCCCGGCTGGTGCTGCATGAAAGCAATAAGATCAAAGAACTGATCAACACCCAGCAAAAAGACATCAGCGGAGAGCTGCGTATAGGGATTATTCCGACAATTGCCCCCTACCTTCTGCCAAAGGTTATTGCGGCCATGATGGAGAAGTACCCCGACCTGCGCCTGCTGATCTGGGAGTACACGACAGAAGATATTATGCATCACCTGAAGACTGGCGTACTTGATTGTGGTATTCTTGCCACGCCCCTTGCCGATCCGGGAATCGAGGAATATCCGCTATACTATGAAGATTTCGTAAGCTACATTAGCAAGAACAGTCGCCTTTACAAGAAGAAAGCGGTAGAAGCCGAAGACCTGGAGACAGAAAATATCTGGCTGCTTAACGAGGGCCACTGCATGCGCTCGCAGGTGCTTAACATCTGCCGGTCCACCAAGCAAAACCGCCTGCAGGGGCTCACTTATAACACCGGCAGCGTGGAGACCCTGATACGCATGGTAGACATGAACGATGGCGCCACATTACTGCCCGAACTGGCGCTGGAAGAACTAAGCAACAAACAACTCAGCAAAGTCCGGCATTTCAAATCGCCGCAACCGGTGCGGGAAGTGAGCCTGGTGACCAATAAGAATTTCATAAAAAAGCGAATGCTGAATGCACTCGCTGAAGAGATCCTGAATGTGGTGCCCAAGACCATGAAGCAGAAAAAGAAAAAAGATATTGTGGGCATATAGCCCACAAATCCTTATTTCTGCACTTCAAATTCCACACGTCTGTTCTTCGCACGTCCTTCTTCAGTACTGTTTGAAGCAGTCGGCTGTGTAGACCCGTGGGCTTTAATGGTCAGGTTGTTTGCGCTGATGCCGGCATTGATCAGGTATGACTTCACAGAATTGGCCCGATCATTTGAAAGCGACATATTGTGTTCTGCAGAACCTTCCACAGACGAATGTCCGTGCAGGATAAACTTTACCGAAGGATCTTTCTTCATCTCCCTGGCAATTTGATCAAGCGTTTCAAAAGAAGCCGTTTTAAGTACTCCCGAATCGAACTCAAAAAGCACATTTCTAAAATTATAATTTGGCTTTTCCGGTGCTGGGGCTGGCTTCTCCGGCGCCGGAGGTGCTGGCGGGACCGGTCTTACGGGTTCTGGCTTAGTCTCTGCCACCGGCGGCGTTGGCTTAGCGGCAATCTTCTTCGTTTTGCAAGCCTGCAGTGAAACAGCCATGAGGCCGATCATCATGAAGGTTAGCGGGTTCTTTAACATTTTCATTTGTTTGTGTATTGGTTTATGCGTGAAAAATACGAAAATTAATAAAAAAGAGGATCACCCGAAAGCATCCTCTTCACCATTTTGAAATATAAAGTGCTATTATGCTTTTTTGAAGCGCTCAGCTACAGCATCCCAGTTTACCACATTCCAGAACGCTGCGATATAATCAGGACGTCTGTTCTGATACTTTAGGTAATAGGCATGCTCCCATACATCCATACCCAAAATAGGCGTGCCTTTCACTTCAGCAACATCCATTAGCGGGTTGTCTTGATTTGGTGTAGACGAAACGATCAGCTTTTTATCAGCGCCAACGCTTAACCAGGCCCAGCCAGATCCAAAACGGGTAGCGCCTGCTTCGGCAAACTTAGTTTTGAAATCAGCAAACGATCCGAAGGCGGAATTGATCGCCTCAGCAAGTTCGCCAGTAGGCTCTCCGCCCTTGTTCGGCCCAATAACCTGCCAGAAAAGGGAGTGGTTATAGTGGCCACCGCCGTTATTTCTAACCGCTGCCGGGAACTTTGAAATATTTTTGATGATCTCTTCGATGCTCTGATTGGCCTCAGGCTTACCTTCTAAAGCTTTATTCAGGTTGGTTACATAAGCCTGGTGGTGCTTGCCATGGTGAATTTCCATGGTTTGCTTATCGATATGCGGTTCTAATGCGTCGGTTGCGTATGGTAACGCAGGTAGTTCAAAAGCCATAATATATGATTTAAGGTTTAAAATTATATTTCCAATTTCTGCTCAGCACGGCCGGTAAAAATTGTTTGAGAACAAACTTAGGCAATAACGCTAAGCTTAACAAAGATAACATACCAAGGTTAAAAATTGTTCAACACTTTGTCAACTTTAACCCCTTTTGTTCAGGAAAAATTGCTTCATCAATGCAGCACACTCATCTGCAAGCACCCCGCCCTTCAGGAGTGTCTTAGGATGCAGCAGCTTATCGCCTTTAGAAGTAAAACCGCATTTAGGCTCAGAAGCGCCGTACACCACCCGGCTGATCTGTGTCCAGTAACTTGCTCCCGCACACATCACACAAGGCTCTACGGTTACATAGAGTGTACAGTCACGCAAATACTTTCCGCCAATGGTTTGCGAGGCTGCAGTAAAAGCCTGCATCTCGGCATGAGCAGTGACATCATTAAGCTGTTCGGTCAGGTTGTAGCCCCGCCCCACGATCCTGTTCTTGCATACCACAATTGCGCCGATAGGGATCTCTTCTGCCTCGTAAGCCTTTTTCGCTTCCTGCAAGGCCAGCCGCATATAATGTTCGTCTTCCGCTTCGGGCTGTGTTTCTCCTGAAAAATTGTAAAATGTCATTGGCCCAAAGATACGATATTCTGCTTAGCCAGACCGGAAGAAGAATGCTACATGGTGTCCACCAAATCTGGGATTAATCTGGGTTTTGTTCGGGAATAGTCCACAAAAGGTACCCTTTTTGCGAACAAACCCCCAATTAATCCCGAAGAAATGCTGGATCAGGCCATGCCCTCTACTGCTGATGGCGGCCGATAAATATCGTAAGAGGTGGCGACATTTGCCGGATTATACTATCCCCGAAATTCTCCCATACGCCATTTTTAGACTATTTTTGTGGCATGACTGACGTGATACTAAAGAAAGGCAAAGAAAAGGCGGCATTGCTGCGTCATCCCTGGATATTTTCCGGCGCGCTCGAGCGGTTAAAAGGGAAACCGGAGAACGGTGAGGTTGTAACGGTAAGGTCGGCAGCGAACGAGTTTCTTGCCTATGCATATTACAATGATCAGTCGCGCGTTGCGCTCCGACTGCTGGAATGGAAAGAAGACGCGGTGATAGATAAAGCCTGGTATTCCGACAAACTAAGCAAGGCAATTGCTGCCCGCAAGCCCTTGCTGGATGAAAATACGGATACATGCAGACTGGTATTCAGTGAGGCCGACTTCCTGCCGGGCCTGATTGTCGACAAGTACGCTGATTTCCTGTCGGTACAGATCCTGAGTGCTGGAATTGAGCTGGTTAAACACGACCTGATCGATATTCTTGTTGAACTGCTTCAGCCCAGAGGCGTATTTGATAAGAGCGATGCCGGTGCCCGCAAACACGAGAACCTGGCGGCTGATCAGGGTCTGCTTTGGGGTGAACACCCGCCTGAGTTTCTTGAGGTAAAAGAGAACGGTATTAAATACCATATCAATATTGCCGGGGGACAAAAATCCGGCTTCTATTGCGATCAGCGTGATAACCGGGCGATCCTTGCGGCACACGCAAAGGGTAAAAGGGTTTTGGATTGCTTTTCTTACAGCGGCGGTTTTTCACTTAATTGTATTAAACAAGGTGCTGCCGAGGTTACGAGTGTCGACAGCTCGGCATTAGCCATCGAAACGTTACAGCATAATATCAGCTTGAATGGTTTTGATAAGGAGCATCAAAGGAGCATCCAAGCGGATGTTAACAAACAACTCAGGGCTTTTAAAGACGAAGGCAGAAAATTTGACGTGCTGGTACTCGATCCGCCCAAGTATGCCCCCTCACGGTCGGCGCTCGACCGGGCTGCACGGGCTTATAAGGATCTGAACCGGTTGGGCATGCTTATCCTGGAGCCGGGGGGCTTGCTGGCCACGTTTTCCTGCTCTGGTGCTGTGGATATCGAGACTTTCAAACAGATCATTGCCTGGGCCGCGCTTGATGCCGGCCGGGAGGTACAGATCATCGGACAATTTTCTCAGCCGGAAGACCACCCGGTGCGGGCTTCATTTGCAGAGGGGGAGTATCTGAAGGGCTTGCTGCTCCGCGTTTTATAGCGGATCTGATGCTGTGTGACAGAGCTACTCGTCGGGAAGCCTGTTGTACTCGCCTTTAAGCGCATAATAGCCAAAAACAACCAGTCCGGCGCTGATCGGGATGAATATACAAAGGATAATTCCCCATTGAAGTGCCGTGTTGGTTCTGGCCACACCATCCGGGGCCAGCCCGGTTTTCTCAATAGCCTGAGCAAACAGGAAAATGATCGATGCTGGTCCGAGCAGGATCCAGAATATGCCTAATGCCTTTTTTAATGCGTTCATATGGCTCAATTAATGATCGGCTTCGCCGTGATCGGGTTTACGATTGGACAGATAGACGGCGCCTATAACAAAACTTAAAGCGGCTATGCCTATAGGATACCACAAGCCTGATAGCGGCGTGGAACCAGGGAAACTAGCGATTAAGGTAGCAACGAAGGGCACCAGTCCGCCAAACACCCCGTTGCCTATATGATAAGGAAGCGACATGGAGGTGTATCGGATCTTTGTGGGGAAGAGTTCTACGAGGAATGCTGCAATTGGGCCGTAAACCATAGTGACCAGCAGGATCTGGAAAAACACAAGTGCAACGAACTTCCAAAAGACGGGGGAAGATAATTTTTTGTCTTTGTATACCGGCTCTGCGGTGCTCATCCAGTTGTCCGGCTTCTTGGTGATCAGCTGTTCTTTCGTAAAGGCCGTACCATCATGCAGCTCATAATGCGTTTGAATCAAGGTAAGGCTATCGCCTGTCTTCACATCCAGCGATTTGGTAACAGCGCCTTCGAGCCGACTACGCACTTCTGTTTGCGGAATGTTACTGAAGTCCGTATCGTTAAGGAAGATCTGGTATATGGGCCTGTATAACACGACGCCCAGGAGCATGCCAGCCAGCATAATCCATTTCCGCCCTACCCTGTCGCTCCATGACCCGAAGACAATAAAAAATGGCGTCGCAAAGGCGATGGCCCAAAGCAGGATATAACGGGAGTCGTTGAAATCGAGTTTGCAGGTATTCTCCAGAAAGGACTGGGCGTAAAACTGCCCGGTATACCAGATCACACCTTGTCCCATCGTAGCGCCAAACAAAGCCAGCAGAACCATCTTGAAATTGGCTTTGTTCCTGAAGCTCTCCTTAAGCGGATTTTTGGACACCTTGCCTTCGGTCTTGAGTTTGGTGAACATGGGTGACTCGTGCATCTTCATCCGGATATAGATGGAAACACCGACAAGCAGGATGGAGAGCAGGAAAGGCACACGCCAGCCCCAGTCGGAAAACGCTTCTGCACCCAGCAGGTTTTTGGTAAACACGATGACACCCAGCGAGAGAAAGAGTCCACCCGTCGCCGTGGTCTGTATCCAGCTGGTGAAGAAGCCCCTTTTATTAGCGGGCGCGTGTTCGGCAACATAAGTAGCCGCACCTCCGTATTCTCCTCCAAGGGCAAGCCCCTGCACCAGTCGGAGTATGAGAACGAGTATAGGAGCCGCATATCCAATGCTGGAATACGATGGGATAAGACCGATGAGGAAGGTCGACCCACCCATGAGGACCAGCGTAAGGAGAAAAGTATACTTACGCCCGATCAGATCGCCCAGGCGACCAAACACAAGCGCTCCAAAGGGCCTGACTATAAATCCAGCGGCAAAGATCGCCAGGGTGTTGATCAGCGCCGAGGCACCCGCATCAGCAGGGAATAATTGCGTGCCTATGATGGTGGCCAGACTTCCGAAAATATAGAAGTCGTACCATTCAATGAGGGTTCCAAGTGAAGAGGCCCCGATAACTTTAAAAATATTGTTCTGTTTGCTTTCGCCGTTCATTTGGTTAAAATTGGTTAGCAGGCTGGGGCAACCGGGTTGCCGCAAACCTAAAGCTACAATTTATTCCGAATTTAAGGCAGGTGGCCGACGGATAATTTATTGTTCTTCGCGGAAGTAAACCTTGTAGTAGTTCATGGACTTATCATCGTCAAAGCCCTTTTCGATAAGCTCTTTGTCGCCATGAATATAAATGTGGAAGTTTTTGTCAAGTTTAAGTACACTCTTGTATACCCGCGCCTGCTTTTTCACAGCCGCGCCCGAGATATCAAAACTGTCGGGAATGGCTGTATCGAATTCTTCTTCGTAGCTCTTTTTATAACTTTTGAAAGATTCGATCCCTTCGGCATTACCGATCACTTCATTGGAGAACTCATCCAAATCAAAACTCTCCTTTTCTTTGAAGTATTTCATCGACTTATTGAGCAGGTCGATCTTGTCGGCCTTGGAGATCTCAAACTCTTCATCGAGCTTTTCGGTAACAAAGCTCTTATAAACGCCCAGTACGCTGTTGGTCTGGTTGAAATTGTCGTTACGAACCCGAAGCTTTAGAAATTCATCTTTCCAGTACACGGCTTCGCTGCTACGGTTGGTCTGGTCGATGACGGCAACGCGATAACCTTCTTCCTTATCGGTATTGAAAATAAGGCAGCCTTTGTCGAGCTTACTGATGTTGATAGCATCCTGTTCATAGCTTAGCCCGAAGCCACTGTTTTCCGGGTACACCTTAAGGTAGGTTTCCTTGGTCTCAGATTTAAATATCCCGATGGCATCATGAAGCCCGCCTTCTATTTGAACGTTTTCAAAATAGGCGACATAAAGTTCTCCCGACTTGATCTTGGGGTGGCCCGATACCTCGTACAGGTGTTTGGCTATTTCCTGACTGTGGCTGTGGAATTGCTGCCCGTCTTCAAATATGCTTGCGACGAAGTGGTAGACCTCGTTCAGGTTCAGATCGGCGTTCGGATGGTAGAACCTGTAAATCTCATTGACCTTTTCGAACTGCCCAAGGAAGTATTGCTGCAACAGGTTGCTTAGCAAATTGTCTGAAATTGAAACGGATTGCTCCGACAAAACGTAAAACTCGTCCTGCGATTTATTTCCTATCCGGTGTATAGACAGTTCGGATAAGGAGGCCTCAAAAAATGAAATCATTACTGTGCCTGCTCCTTAACATCGCCCTCATTTGGCATATTACGTAATGTTACAGGTCGCTCCGCATTTTTCTTCATCTTCAGGTTAAGCATCTCTACAAGTACAGAGAATGCCATGGCAAAATAAATGTAGCCTTTTGGAATATGCTGATCCAGGCCCTCTGCAAGTAAAGATACCCCTATAAGAAGAAGGAACGACAGGGCAAGCATTTTGACGGTGGGATGCTTATTTACGAAAGTACTGATAGCGCCAGCGGATACCATCATGATCACGACGGCAATGACAACTGCGGCGATCATGATCTCCACGTGGTCGGCCATACCTACAGCGGTAATCACCGAGTCGAGCGAGAACACGATATCCAGAATAAGGATCTGAGCGATGACACCGGCAAAACTGTGCACTTTACCCTTGACTTCTTTTTCTTCTTCGCTTTCCAGCTTGTCATGGATCTCATGGGTACTCTTATAGATCAGGAAGAGCCCACCCAGGATCAGGATCAGGTCGCGCCCCGAAATGGAGAGTTTTTGCAGCCACTCTGTACTGCTTACCCCAATCAGGCTGCCAAGGTTGAATATCTCTGCGGTAAGGGTCATAACCCAGCTCAACGATAGCAACAGGAGCACACGGGTGATCATGGCCAGCGCCAGTCCTACCTGTCTGCCCTTCTTTTGCTGGTGGACAGGCAGCTTGCCGGATAAGATGGAAATAAAAATGATGTTGTCTATGCCGAGAACGATCTCCAGTACCGTCAGCGTTAATAATGATATCCAGGCCTCGGGGCTGCTCAAAAATTCCATATTCTTTTAAATATTAGGCTAAGATAGAAAAAGCCCGTCGAAAGTATGAACAAGATTTGGCGGTTTTGGTTTTGCTCCAGAGAAGTTTCTGCGGCGCCCGCTCGATTAATTATTCAGTTAAATGTTCCAGACGGCAAATATGTAGTTCAAAATCAATATTTTTGCCGCTTCAATACACTAAAAACATGCTTAGAACGACAACTTGCGGTGCTTTAAACCTTGAGAATCTGGGTCAAGAAGTGATTCTGTGCGGCTGGGTGCAAAAATCCAGGGACTTGGGCGGAATGACCTTTATCGATATTCGCGACCGGTATGGGATTACCCAGCTGGTGTTCAATATGGACGACAACCGTGAACTGTGTGAAGCGGCCCGGAACCTTGGCCGTGAATTCGTGATAAAAGTGACCGGTACTGTTGTTGAGCGTTCTAATAAGAACCTGAAGATACCTACCGGCGAAATCGAGATCAAAGTTTCGGCGCTGGAAATTCTGAATGCCGCTAAACTTCCGCCTTTCATGATTGATGATGAAACAGATGGCGGTGATGACCTGAGAATGAAATACCGCTACCTGGACCTGAGAAGGAACCCGGTAAGAAATAATATGGTATTGCGTCACAGAATGGCGCAATCTGTACGTCGTTATCTGGACGGCCTGGACTTTATAGAGGTGGAAACCCCGGTTCTGATTAAATCGACACCGGAAGGCGCACGTGACTTTGTGGTGCCAAGCCGCATGAATGCCGGTGAATTCTATGCCTTGCCGCAATCGCCGCAAACATTTAAGCAATTGCTGATGGTTTCTGGTTTCGACCGTTATTTTCAGATTGTGAAGTGCTTCAGGGATGAGGACTTACGTGCAGACAGGCAGCCGGAATTTACGCAGATCGATTGTGAAATGTCTTTTATTGAGCAGGAGGATATTCTGAACACATTTGAAGGCCTCATCCGGACGCTATTTAAGGAAATTAAAGGCATTGATTTGCCGGAAGTGCCACGTATGCAGTACTCGGATGCGATGAGATTGTACGGATCTGACAAGCCAGACACGCGTTTCGACATGAAGTTCGTTGAGCTTACTGAACTTGTTAAAGGCAAAGATTTCCCTGTATTTGAGCAGGCTGAACTTGTGATCGGAATCAACGCCAAAGGGTGCGCCTCTTATACCCGTAAACAATTGGACGAGCTGACTGATTTCATCAAACGTCCGCAGATCGGTGGTACTGGTCTGATTTATATGCGCCATAATGAAGATGGTTCCCTGAAGTCTTCGGTGGATAAGTTTTATGACGAGACTGAGCTTAAAAAATGGTCGGAAGCCATGAATACGGAGGCGGGCGACCTGGTGCTGATCATGGCAGGCATCAAAGACAAGGTCCGTAAGCAGCTTAGCGAACTGCGGCTTGAAATGGGCAGCCGGCTTGGACTACGCGATAAAAATGCGTTCAGCGCGTTGTGGGTGCTTGACTTTCCTTTACTGGAGTGGGACGAAGAGACCGAACGTTATCATGCCATGCACCACCCCTTTACGTCACCAAAACCCGAAGATATCCCTCTGCTTGATACGCAGCCAGGAGAGGTAAGGGCGAATGCGTACGACATGGTGCTGAATGGCACGGAGATCGGGGGCGGATCTATCCGGATTCACGATCGTGGGTTACAGGCACTGATGTTTAAACATTTGGGCTTTAGCCCGGAAGAGGCACAAAAGCAATTTGGCTTTCTGATGGATGCATTTGAATATGGCGCGCCGCCACACGGGGGTATTGCATTTGGATTTGACCGGTTGTGTTCGCTCTTTGCGGGACTGGACACGATCAGGGATGTGATCGCCTTTCCGAAAAACAATTCAGGAAGAGATGTGATGATAGACAGCCCTTCGGCTATAGACGAAAAACAACTGACCGAATTAAAGATAAGAACAGCTTTATAAGCTGTTCTTAATAGGTTTCGCTATCCGGCGGGATGCCATAATCTACGTAGGCAACCTCTGGCTTAGCTGCTTTTTTCTTCTTGCCGGTGAACCACGACTTAACCGTAGCAAAAGCATTAGCTATATTTTCTGCGTCCAGCGTTTTTCCGATCTTTCCCGAGGCAAGGCCCACCACCGCCTTGGTGATGATTCCAGAACCTTTAAACAGGGTATTGTTCATCACAAACGGCAGGATCAGCGACATGATACTACTGCTGATGTGCAGTTCCTCGTCTGCTTTAAGGAGATTTGAAGGATTCAGATGCCGTTTAAATAAATATGCAGGGGTAAACTGCTTGAGGTACGCTTTGCCATCGGCAACGATCGCCTCAGCCTGCATGTCGTTCTGCATCTTCAGGCTACTCAGCCTCGCTTGAAGGTCGTCCAGGTTCCGGATATTATATTTTCTTTTCATCGTTTCCATCATCTTCATCCAGTTTAGTAAAATATCGCCTTACAGTAACGTTAATGATGCCTTTCTCGATGTATTTGTCTTTGGTGAAAAAGACAATGAGTGCCAGAAGAAGATAAATCAGCGATACAGCACCAAAGCCGGCCGTAAAGCTGCCAAAAACATCAGACAGATATAAGGCCAGCGTAACTGAACCGAAAAGGAACGCAAGAATGAAACATACCAGCACCACGGTGTTAGTGACGATATCTGCGAATATCTTGGCAACCTTTTTCACCATCATAAGGTGCATGTATTCCAGCTTTGTCTCCAGGTAAACCTTTACATCTTCGTAAAGATCCTCAATACGCTTTTCTTTGATTTCTTCTTCCTGCATCATACGAAATTTAAGCGGTTTTAAGCATGTTCTAAATCGTCAGCATATTCTTCTTCGGTCTGCCCTAGCTTGCTCTTTACGGAACTTACGACCTTTTCTTTCAGGCTGGCCAGATTATTTATCTCATCGGCAGCACGGTCTTTAATGGTGTCGCCAAGGTCTTTGAGTGACTGGCCAAGTTTATCCCGGGTATCACTTCCTTTTTCAGGTGCGAACAGTAAGCCCAACGCTGCGCCCGCAGCTAAGCCTGCTAACAATGCTACCAACACTTTTGAATTATCATTCATAACTTTAAAATTTATATGTTTTTGTTTTGAAAATTCTATTGTAATAACCCCTCTTCATCGGAATTTGTTTTGATTCTCTCCAATCTTTCCGTAGCCAGTGCGCTCGTTTCGTAGATTTTAATAAGCAGCACAAAATAAGATATCAGCAAGGGTCCAAATACGAGTCCTAATATCCCAAATAGCGGAATACCGATAACAACGCCGATAACCGTAACGATGGGATGAATGTTTCCAACCTTTTTGGCGATCATAAACCGTAGCACATTGTCGATATTGATCAGAACAATGAAACCGAAAACCAGCATAGACCATCCCGCCATGTTGTTCCCGTTTGCAATCTGTATAAGTGCCGCAGGTACAAAGACGATTGGCGGACCGAGGATGGGCACGAACGAAATAAAGGTGGTAATAACGCCCCAGAACACCGGGTCGGAATATCCGAGCACATAGAATGCGACGCCCAGCAGCGAGCCCTGTACCAGGGCAATAAATCCCTGCCCTACAACATTGGCGTAAGTCGTATTACGCATTTCTTCAGCGAAACGCTGCGCGTTTTGCTCCCTGAACGGAGCATATTTGAGCAAAGCTGCTTCGAATTTTTCCCGCTCCGCCAGCATGAAAAAAAGCAGAAAATACATCAGCAGAAGCCCGAATACGATATTAAACGCCCCGGTGATCAAGGAAGGGAACAATCCTGCGGCCCATGCCCCCGCCTTTTGTATGCCATCCTGGATAAGCTCCTGGACGTCGCCACCAAGAGGCACCAAGTGAGTGAGTTTGAACATGATCCGCTTGAAGTACGCCGGATCGTTCTGAAGTTCGGCGATTTTCTCAATGACCATGCTGCTTAATCCGTAAAAAGGCAGAACAAGGACAATCAGGGAAACGAATAATAACAGCACTGCAGCAACCTTTTGATTCATCTTTTTGGTTTCGGCGAGAAATATAAATCCGGGCCTGAGAATGGTATACAAAACCAGGGTGCTTAAGATTGATCCGAATATCCCCTGAAGCGAATACAGAATGAGTATTCCGAGCGCAATAATAATGATCAGATTGATATTGTTACGCTGCTTATAGCTGAAAAGTGACATCATATTAAATTATATCTAAAGCCAAAGTGTGCTGTCTTTATAAACCGGAACCTGAATAAGAAACTGGCTGCCTGAAGGAAGTGCCTTGTACGTGATGTGGCCATGGTGGGTGGTAAGCAGCCTTTGGGCATGGGTAAGTCCCAGTCCGTTCGCCCTTATCTTGGTGGTAAAGAAAGGTTCAAAAATCTTAGACCTGTTGCCGGGAAGTATACCTGGGCCGTTATCTTCCACCACAATTTCAAAACTCTTCTCGTTGATAGATGCTTTTACGTGAATTTGCTTTGGGTATGTTTCCATGGCTTCGACGGCATTTACCAGCACTATTTTTAAGGCTTCCACCATCTTCTGCCTATCCACAAAGGCCTGCGCACCGGATAAGTTGACTTCCCGGCTCAGCTGGATACCATGTCCGGCGATCAAATCCTGAATACCGGCAAGCGCTTCGTCAATAACCTCGCTAAGGTCATGCCGCTGCAAATTCAACGTCTTTGTTTCCGTACTGGATATGAAATTATGGATCAGCTGATTTAGCCTGTCGCAGTTGGCACGAACGATCTCCAGATTGCGCTGTACGGATTCATTATAAGCGAAACCTTCCTCGCTGGCCAATTCCTCAAGGGCGAGATTTATGGTCGACAACGGATCCCTCAGTTCGTCACCCAAGCCTCTCGCTATATGTTCAGAAATGGCCATTTTACCTAAATTCACAGATTGATCTTCAATTTGCTTGCGATAGCTCAGGTCGCGAACAATGGTATGGTAAGTTTCCGTTACACTGATCATGTCGGTTTGAATAAATGAAGACAAACTGCAATGGTACACATCGCCTGTGCCCGACACCATCTCACATTCAAAGTCGCTTAGTAGTCCTTTTGTTTCCAGAAGATGATGGAATTGTTCGGCATCAACGGGATTTCTAAACAATGACCGGTCATCGAGGCCGGAAATCTGATCATGCTGATATCCGAAAAACCTTAATCCTCCGCTATTCATATCCTGGATCCGGCCCTTATCGTCAGATATAAAAATGGGATCTTTGGCCTGCTCGAACATCGTCCGGTATTTACGCTCGCTGCTCTTCAGCGCTTTCAAGATTCCCGCCTGCGTTAATGAGTACCTGATGCAGCGGTCAAGCATATCAGCTTCGATCTCATCTTTTACAAGATAATCCGCGGCGCCATACTGCATCGCCTGCTCATCAATTGAGCGGTCACCTTTTCCCGTTAACATGATAACGGGTTGTTCGGATCCCGAATTTTTTGCTTCCTGAAGCAACTCTATACCCGTACTTTTTCCAAGTCTGTAGTCGACCAGATAAACATCGTACAATGCTTTGCGTATAGCGGAAATGCCCTTCTCATAACTATTTACCCAGGAAAGCTCATATTTATCGGCCAACTCTCCAAATATCGCTTTGGTCAAGACATAGTCGTCTTCGTCATCGTCGATCAGCAGCACTTTAATTTTTTCCATCACTTTTTAAATTGAGCGTGTTAGTATGCTTTTTAGGCAACAGCACAGTGAAAACGGAACCTTGTCCCGGCTCACTGTCTGCATATATCAGCCCATTATGGTACGACACTATCTTTTTGCATATGGCCAGTCCAATACCCGTCCCCTCATATTCACTACGGATATGCTGTCTGTGAAAGAGATCAAATATCCGCCCTGCGTCGTTTCTATCAAAACCTATTCCGTTATCTTCAATGGTGATTGAAGCGTATTGTTGCCGGGGGACTATACCTTCCAGGTTCAACTGATCGTCTGTGGCCGACTGTGCGCTGATCTTAACGTGGGGGGGCTGTCCGGATTTGGTAAATTTAAGCGCATTACCTATCAGATTCAAAAACAACTGGTAGAGCTGGGTCTCAACGCCATAAACGCCTATCGATGCACTTACACTGATCGTCGCCTGTTTCTGCTCGATCGTATAATCCATGTCGTGCGTTATCCTTGTGATCAGATCACCCAGGTCGACCACCGTAAACCGCTTCCCATCACGGGTAGCTTTTGAAAATGTAAGCAGGTCGCTGATCAATACCCGCATGCGGTTAGCTGCCTGATCCATTCTGGACAAATAATCTTGAGCCTCTTCATCAAGGTTGCCACTGTGCTGCTCCTTAAGGCGCTTGCTAAAGGCCTGGATTTTTCGCAGCGGTTCCTGCAAATCGTGCGAAGCGACATAGGCGAACTGCTCCAAATCCTGATTTGACCGGTTAAGCGCGGATATCTTTTCTTCAAGCTGTACTTGCGCTTCACGCAATTCCGTAACGTCCTGAGTTGTTCCGATATAGGCAAAATTGTCGTTGATGCCAATACGCTTATATTCGCCCGCAGTAAGTACATGCCTGATCTGACCCGAAGGGCGCACAATACGATAATTTAGTTTAAATGGCGTTTTCCTTATCTGAGCCCGTTCAAATTCGGCCGTGACCTCCTTAAGATCCTCCTCATGTATCAGACTTTGGTAAGTATTGATATTCATTGTCACCGAATGAGGGAACAACCCGTGAATATTGTACATTTCGTCTGACCAAAGGATGTACTGTTTTCCTTCCATCCACTCCCAACTCCCGCTGTGAGAAACTTTTTCCGCCTCTCTTAGCAATGTCTCGTTAATTCTCAGCTTGAGCACGGCCTCCTTCAGTTCTGTGATATCCTGGATGGTCGCCACAAGCCGGCTTTCATCTGACAGGTAAAGTCCTTGCGCAAGAATATACTTTCTAAGACCTGAAGGCTGCATGATCTGGTATTCAACGGCGAAATTTGAATTATTGTTTACTGCGGATTCCAGTGCCTTGGCGACCTTCTCCCGGTATTCGGGAACGATGACCCGGGTGTTTAGTTCTGCATCAGGTGTTATCTCGGTCTTAGTAAAACCATAAATGCGGTAAAGCTCGTCCGACCATTCAACCGCCCCCGAGCGTGTGTCTACCTGCCATGTTCCGATATGGGCTATCTGCTCTGCCCGCTCCAGCAGTTGTCCTTTGCTGGCCAACCCACGATTAGTTTGTTCTAGTTCCGTTACATTGTGCGTATATCGCCGGATTGCCCCGCTCAACCTCATGTTCATATACAACAAGATGAGGCATATCAGGCCGATTGCGATGGAGAAAAACACGGCTATGTGTCAAGATTGATCGCTTTCATTTTATTATACAAAGTTTTGCGATCGATATTAAGGATCTTGGCTGCCTTGGTCTTATTGAAGTTGACCTCGCGCAGCACCTTCAAAATGGTTTCGTATTCAGCCTCCAATGCTGCGTTTTTCAAGTCTCTGGGCTTATCAAACCGGGAAAGCGAGTTCTCTATCGCAGAAGCCTTGGCATAGGTCGATATTTCGAGTGGAAGGGCTTTCAATTGGATTTCGTCGGTTTCCGCGAGGAGCGTAGCCCGTCGCACAACGTTTTTTAACTCCCTTACATTTCCCGGCCAGTTATAGGTCAGAAGGCACTCCTCCACCTCTGCGGAAAATCCTTTTACGTTTTTATCCAGTTCCCTGTTTGCGAAGTCCAGAAAATTATTGGCGAAAGTAAGGATATCCCGACCTCGCTGACTTAAAGGCGGAAGTTCAATGGAAAATTCATTGAATCTGTGAAACAAATCTTCCCTGAATTTACCTTTTTGAATAGCGTTGGCCAGGTTCTCGTTAGTCGCTACAATAATGCGCACATCAAGGTCTATCTCTTTGGTGCTACCGATCCGCTTTATCTTTCGCTCCTGAACCGTGCGGAGCAAGGCCGCCTGAATATCGTAAGATAGGTTGCCTACCTCATCAAGAAACAAAGTACCTCCGTTCGCCATTTCAAAGTGACCGATCTTCGTATATAAGGCTCCTGTGAAGGCGCCTTTTTCATGCCCAAAGAACTCGCTGCCGGCAAGTTCCTTGGTTAAGGATCCACAGTCCATTGCAACAAAGGGCTGATCTTTTCGGGGACTGTTGAGATGAATCGCCTTTGCAACCGACTCTTTCCCTGTACCACTTTCCCCCATCAGGATGACGCTGTAGGAAGTTGGTGCTACAAGCTGTATCTGCTTGAGCAAATCTTTTGAAGATTGACTCTGACCTACCACAAAATTGTCCGTATTAACATAGGTTGCTTTTGCCGGCTTTTGCTTAGGAGCATCTGCGGAAATATCGGATTGGTCCGTATTCAGTGCGATCTGCGTCTCAATCGCTTTGTTGATCGTGTTCAGAATTTCATCGGGATAGAGCGGCTTGGTGATGTAATCATAGGCCCCAAGTTTAATAAGTTCAACAGCCAGCTTGATATCTGAATAACCAGTGATGATGATCACTCCGGTTTTAGGGTAGCTTTCCTTAATTCTGATGAGCATTTCCTTTCCATCTGTATCTTCCAAACGATAGTCGCACAGCACCAGATCGTACTTTTCGCGGCTCAGGTGTTCCATGGCAGTAACGCCGCTGGTTGCGGTAGTCACGCTGAAAGAATTCCTGGTTAAAAACTTCGAAAGAAGCAGACCTATATTGACCTCATCATCTACTATTAATATTTTTCTCATATAGCTAACTTGGCACCTTATTTACGAAATAAATATAGGTATGTTTTTTTTATTGGGAAATATTCTCCACAGTTTTATTTAAAAAAGTCCCAATAAACCTCGAAGAAAAAAGGAAATAAGGCGTGTTCCCGAGCTATATGCCCTTGAATACCGGCTTGCGCTTTTCCATAAAGGCCTGCACCCCCTCCTGGAAATCATGTGTACCGAAGCACGCGGCAAACTCGTTAATTTCCGTCAGAAAGCCGGAATTTCCAGTCGACGCGTTTACGGCCCGGATAGCTGCGGCGATCGCCAAAGGCGCGTGCTGTATGATTTTTCTCATGACCTCTTCTGACTTTTCCTTGAGTTCTCCTAAAGGAACGATATGATTGACTATTCCGATTTCAAGAGCATTCGACGCGGTGATCATCTCTGCCGTTGCGATCATTTCAAGTGCCCGACCTTTGCCGATCAGCTGAGTCAACCGCTGTGTACCGCCATAACCAGGTATAAGCCCCAAGGTAACCTCCGGTAAACCCAGCCGCGCGTGATCTGCGGCTATGCGAAGATGACACGACAAGGCCAGTTCCAGCCCGCCTCCGAGTGCAAAACCGTTGATAGCGGCGATAACCGGCTTAACGGAAGTCTCGATGGCGTTAAAAACGCTGCGTTGACCTGTCTCCGCTAAAGCCTTACCCTGTTCTACATTAAAGGATGCGAATTCAGCGATATCGGCGCCTGCAACAAACGCCTTCTCACCGGCACCTGTAAGTATAATCCCTCCAATGTTCGGATCTGCCTGCGCCGAAGCGATGACATCACTGAGTTCGGTGATCGTCTGAGTGTTTAGCGCATTGAGTTTCGGAGCTCTGTTAATCGTGACATGAAGAATACGGTCTCTTAATTCGACGAGAAGATTTTGATAGGTCATAGTTAAAAAGTTCTGTTTACGGATACCCAGTTCTTTATATAATCGACAACGGATGCCATTGTAGTACCCGGCGAAAACAGCTCTCCTACACCCATTTTCTTGAGCGCTAAGGCATCTGCCGCCGGAATTATGCCACCTCCGGTAAGCAACACGTCGTTGAGTCCCTTCTCATTCATCAACCGTATGATCTTAGGGAATACGGTCATATGCGCGCCGGAAAGAATTGAGATGCCGATAGCGTCGACATCTTCCTGCAATGCTGTATTCACCACCATCTCCGGCGTTTGCCTTAACCCTGTATAGATGACTTCCATTCCGGCATCGCGGAGCGAAGTAGCGATTACTTTTGCGCCTCTGTCATGTCCGTCAAGCCCCACTTTCGCGACAAGAACACGTATCGGTCTTTGTAATGCGTTATCCATATTAATGTGAATAGTATGCGGTAAATGTAATTAATTTAGCGGTTTTATGTTAACTTTGAGGCAAAAATTACAGTTTTTATGAGTGAGGAAAGATCATTGAACTTTATTGAAGAGATCATTGAAAACGATTTAAAGAGGGGCCGGTACGAAACCTTAATAACCCGCTTCCCTCCGGAACCGAACGGTTATCTCCACATCGGACATGCAAAAGCCATTTGTCTTAATTTCGGCCTTACTCAGAAATACGGAGGCTATACCAATCTCAGATTTGACGACACAAACCCAGTGACGGAAAAGACAGAATATGTGGACAGCCAGCAAAACGATATAAAGTGGTTGGGCTTTCAGTGGAAAAATGAACTTTATACCTCTGACTATTTCGATACTTTATACGCTTTCGCAGTAAAACTCATCGAAAAAGGACTGGCCTATGTAGACGATAGCACGGCAGACGAGATTGCTGAACAGAAAGGCACTCCGACTGAACCGGGGAGAGACAGCCCTTACAGGACCCGAACAATTGCAGAGAATCTTGATCTTTTCAGCCGGATGAAAGCAGGCGAATTCCCTGACGGAGCATGCACGCTTCGCGCAAAGATTGACATGGCAAGTCCGAATATGCTAATGCGCGATCCGATCTTATACCGGATCAAACACGCGGATCACCATCGTACAGGAAACAAATGGTGCATCTATCCTATGTATGATTTCGCTCACGGGCAAAGTGACAGCATTGAATCAATTACCCATTCTATTTGCACACTCGAGTATGTTGCGCACCGTGAATTGTACGACTGGCTGATTGAGCAATTGGACATCTTCCCGTCTAAACAATACGAGTTTGCCCGACTAAACCTGTCATATACCGTAATGAGCAAGCGTAAGCTTCTGCAGCTTGTAAATGACGGTGTGGTAAGTGGCTGGGACGATCCGCGCATGCCTACGATAAGCGGTCTGAGACGCAGAGGATATACCCCGGAGAGCATTCGCGATTTTTGTGAAAGAATCGGGATCGCAAAACGCGAAAACATCATAGAGTTAAGCCTCCTGGAATTCTGTATCCGGGAACATCTTAACAAAACCGCCACCAGAGTGATGGCCGTGATGGACCCAATTAAACTTGTTATTACCAATTACCCTGAAGACAAAGAGGAGATTTTAATTGGCGAAAACAATCCGGAGGCGGAAGACAAAGGCGGGACCCGGGAAATACCATTCAGTAATACGTTATGGATCGAGCGTGAAGACTTCATGGAAGTCCCGGCAAAGAAATGGTTCCGGTTAGCCCCGGGCTCCATGGTCCGGCTGAAGCATGCATATATTGTGAAATGCGAGGATTTCAAAAAAGATGACAACGGCAACCTTACAGAAGTCCACTGTTCTTACATCCCGGAGTCTAAAAGCGGGTCTGACACAAGCGGTATTAACGTAAAAGGCACCATCCACTGGGTAAGCGCTTCTCACGCAAAAAAGGCAGAAGTGAGGCTCTACGATCGTTTGTTCACGGTTGAGTCGCCAGACGCGGAAGCGGGAGATTTTAAGGACTACCTTAACCCGAACAGCGTTGAGGTACTCCATGACGTATACATTGAACCTTTTCTGGCTCAGGCTTCATCCGACGTACGCTACCAGTTCATCCGCAAGGGATACTATTGCCTCGACAGGGACGCTACTGCCGAAAAGCCCGTTTTCAACCGTACTGTCTCTCTCAAGGACGCCTGGTCTAAAGCCAATAAATAGGCTAGAGATATTTGCGGTACAAACTGAATAACACCTGTTTATCGTAGGGCGTTAGTGCAGGGCTAATATCTGTTTGAATAAAATGCCGCTTAAAGGCGGTAATTGCGGCCGGGAGATTACTGACGTCATATCCGATAATCCGAAGCGCAGCTTTTGTATCAAAGGTATCAGAAGGCGTTATTAGAATAGCGTCATACCAATATCCGAAACCTTTCTCGGCAAGTGTTTTCCATGGAAACATATTCGGATCCTGCTTTCGGCCGGGCGCCATATCGGAGTGACCTATAAAATTGGCTACCGGAATGTTGTGCTTCTTTTTCAGCGCGGCTAGTACCTCGAGAAGACTGTTGATTTGAGCGTCAGGATAGGGTTCGCTTCCCGTGTTATCCAGTTCAATGCCGATCGACGACGAATTAAGATCGGTATCATTTCCCCATTTGCCCGCGCCGGCATGATGAGATCTGAGGTAATCATTTACCATCTGGATCACTTTTCCGTCGCGCCCAATTATGTAGTGAGCACTCACTTGTGTTCTTGCCAGGATAAAGGTATTGATGGTTTGTTCGGTCGATTTTTGCGCGGTATGATGAAGAATAACAAAATTCGGCTTTCTCAGTCCGAAATTTACAGAGCCAACCCATGCCTGTTGATTCGCGGGAATTGTCTCACTTCCCTGATTTAAAGGGGGCGTTGCTTCAATTATCTTTGCATAGGCCCTGGCCTGACTTTTATAGATTTTATTCGTCGCTGCATATTTTCCGCCTCCGCAGGAGCTAAGCAGAACGGCAAAACTTATAAGGGCAAAAACATTTTTGCTGACGGGGGAGTTTTTCATAGCATAGGTATTGGGCTGTGAAATTACTAATTTTTGCTATTTTAGCCGCTATTTCTTCGGAGCTACTAGCCCGACTTACCGTTAAATTAAGAGTACGACCATTATGAGAAATATCTTTATTGCTGCCTGTTGCTTTATTTATACCAGTATCATGCTGATTTCATGTACACATTCTACCGGAACCAGCGCTGGTACAACCGTGACAGGAGACGACAGCCTGCAGCGGTATGTCGCCGAACGCATCAGCATCTACGAACAGGTCAAACTGACGACCAACCTGAACGATCTTTCTCCTGATGACCGGAAAATCCTGCCGCTCTTAATTCAGGCTGCCCAGATCATGGACGAGCTCTTTTGGAAACAGGCCTATCCGCAACGTGACAGCCTGTTGAACGCAGTAAAAGACGAAAAAACAAAAGCCTTTATCTGGATCAATTACGGACCTTGGGACCGCTTGAACGGCGATAAGCCATTCGTCGCAGGAATTGGTCCTAAACCTGCCGCCGGCACATTTTATCCTGCCGGTATGACCAAAGAGGCCCTCGAAAAATCAACGGTGAGTGATAAATATGGCTTGTACTCTGTGATACGGGCGGACACTCTGGGTCGTATGACATCCGTACCGTATCATGTACTTTACGCAGCAGAATTGCAAAAGGCCTCTTCGTTACTTAAGCAGGCGGCTTTACTCACGGAAAACGCCGGGTTCAAAAAATACCTTAACCTGCGTGCGGACGCTTTGGTAACAGACAAGTATACGGCGAGTGATTACGCATGGCTGGATATGAAAGACAATACGCTGGACATCATCATCGGGCCTATTGAGAACTATGAAGATAAGTTATTCAATGCCCGCGCCGCCTACGAGGCATATGTCCTCGTAAAAGACAAAGTATGGAGTGAGCGCCTTACCAAATATGTTGCTATGCTCCCCGAGCTGCAGCGCGGACTTCCCGTGCCTGAAAAGTACAAACAGGAAAAACCGGGAACAGACTCTGAGCTTAACGCCTATGACGTTGTCTATTATGCGGGCGACTGCAATGCGGGCTCAAAGACCATTGCGGTAAATCTTCCCAACGATGAAATAATACAGCAGAAGAAAGGTACCAGACGTTCCCAGCTCAAAAATGCGATGAAAGCGAAGTTCGACAAGATCCTGATTCCTGTTGCTAACGAACTGATTGATAAGTCGCAGCTAAATTATATCAACTTCGACGCGTTCTTCTCCAATGTTATGTTTCACGAGGTTGCCCACGGACTGGGCATCAAAAAAACGGTAAACGGCAAAGGCTTCGTCAAAGAAGCACTTCAGGATCAATACTCCTGGCTTGAAGAAGGAAAAGCGGATGTCCTGGGGCTGTACATGGTTACCGGTCTTTTAAAGAAGGGGGAACTCAAAGGAAAGATTGAGGACTATTATACGACTTACATGGCCGGTATCCTGAGGTCTGTTCGCTTCGGCGCCTCCAGCGCACACGGAAAAGCAAATATGCAGTGCTTTAACTTCTTTAAAGACAAGGGCGCATTTGTCCGCAATGCCAACGGTACCTACAAAGTAGATTTCAGCAAATTCGAAACTGCGATGAACGCGTTAAGCAGCCTTATTCTGCAGCTGCAGGGCGACGGCGACAGGGCTGCTGCGGAGCGGGCCCAGAAAGAAAATGCAGTTATAGGCGCCGAACTTAAGCAGGATCTGGACCGCCTTACTCAAAAAGGTATTCCTGTAGACATTGTATTTGAGCAGGGGGTCGATGTCCTGGGCGTAAAGTAATTAAGGCGAAATATAACGGCTTATGATATCTTCCAGATCCTGAATATCGAATGGCTTAGACAGATAATCATCGGCTCCAGCCTGTTCTGCGAGAGATTTCACATCATTGTTCGCGGAAAAATAGATTACCGGGATGTTTTTCAGCTCCGGATGGCTCTTAAGCGCCTTGGTGGCTTCAATTCCGCCAACATCAGGCAACCAGTTGTCCATGAAAATGATATCTGGTACACAGGCCATTACCTGATCAATAATGTTATTCGAAGTCACCGAGGTTTTGATCTCGTAGCCGGCGTCCTCCAGAATGATTGTACATAAGTCGAGTATATCGGCATTATCGTCAAAGACGAATACTCTTTTGGGTTTATTCATGATGGTATTTAGATAACGTGTTTATAAACTCTGCTATTTGTGGGATAGTCAGAATATGATCTACGGATACATTTTGCTTTGCCTGAGCAGGCATGTAAGACACCTGAGCTGTTTCGGGATCCTGAATCGCAGCCACCCCTCCCCATTTTTTCACCTGCCTCAGCCCTGCCACACCGTCGGCGTTCGACCCTGAGAGCAGTAAGCATACAAGACCCTCTCTGTATACTTCTGCAGCGGTATGGAAAGTTACATCTATTGATGGCCTCGAATAATTCACTTTTTCCGAATAATCCAGCGAAAACGTTTTGTCCCGCTCTATCAGGAGGTGATAATCTGATGGTGCAATGTATACAACGCCGGGCTGAACAACCTCTTTTTCATCAACTTCCTTCACCGTCAGCCCGGTCCGTGAAGTTAAAAGATCCGGGAGCAGCGAGTCGCTTCCATGCTTACGGTGTATGACAATAATGATCGGAAACGGGACAGGGATACGAACGATCGGAAGCACCTTAAGCAGTACGTCCAGGCTACCAGCCGAGCCACCGATTATAAATGCTTCACACGCCCTCATTTCTGTATTTTACGCCATATTTTCTCCGTGCCGAGTCGCTTGTATTTCTTTAAGAATGGAGAAAAATTGATCGTCTCCTTGGTTCCTAATGCAAGATAACCCAGTTCCTCAAGACTGTCGTCGAAAAGTCCGAATACCTTATGCTGCAATTCCCGGTCGAAATAGATCAGTACATTGCGGCACAAGATCAGTTGAAACTCATTGAACGACCGGTCCGACACGAGGTTGTGCGTTGAAAAAATAATTTTCTTCTTCAGATCATCATTGAATTTAGCCAGGGAATAATTAGCCGTATAATAACCGGAGAACTCCTTATTGCCGCCAGATAAAATGTAGTTCTCAGAATACTGTTTCATGTAGCTCAGTGCAAAAATACTCTGAGCGGCCCGATCAAGAACAGCAGGATTTATATCGGTTGCATATATCAGGGATTTTTCGAGCAAATTGAGTTCCTTAAGGATAATAGCTATAGAATATGCCTCTTCTCCGGTCGAACACCCTGCCACCCACACTCTGATAAAGGGATAGGTCCCAAGCTTCGGCAGCACTTCCTCGCGGAGCGTCTTGAAGAACATTGGGTCACGAAACATTTCCGTCACATTTACAGTGATTTGCTCAACAAACCGTTTGAAATACGAGCTGTCATTGTTTATCCGGTACCTGAATTCCGCAAAGCTAAGTGCTTTATCGAGCGTGAAGAGTCTCAAAATTCTACGCTTCAGCGAGGCTCTGGAATATCCGGTAAAGTCGTAACCATATTGCTCCAAAGTATCTGCGAGCAATAAATCTACCTGTTCATCACTAATTACCGCTCCCTCCACATCAAACGTATTGACTTATCAGCTTAATTAATTCGTCGACATTGATGGGCTTCGAAACATAGCCTGCTGCGCCCGCATCCAGGCACCTTTCCCTGTCGCCCACCATCGCCTGAGCAGTAACCGCAATTACCGGTATATGCTTCAACTGCTCGGTTTCAGCGATCTTTGCCATGGCTTCATAACCATCCATATCCGGCATCATCATGTCCATAAGCACAACCGAAATCCCTGGCTCAGCACTAAGCATTCGTATCCCCTCTTCGGCGCTTGTTGCCGACAAACAGGTGTATCCTTTCGACTTGAGCACTGCCTTTAAAGCGAAAATATTACGATTATCGTCGTCAACAATCAAAATCTTATTAGCCATATTATATCCTGTCATAAAGCCAGACCCTAAGCAACGAAATGAGTTGGTCAACATCTACAGGTTTTGAGATGTAATCCGAAGCACCGGCCGCAATGCATTTCTCCCGATCTCCCATCATAGCTTTGGCAGTAACAGCCAGCACCGGCAATTGTTTGAAAGCAGGTATTTTCCTGATCTCCCGTGTGCTTTCATATCCATCCATTTCCGGCATCATCATATCCATAAGAACAATATCTACCTTTGGGTTGTCTTTTAAAATCTGTAGGGCTTCCCTGCCGTCAGTAGCCGCGAGAACCTTCATTTTATGCTGTTCCAGTGCTTTTGTGAGTGAAAAAATATTTCTTACGTCATCATCCGCGATCAGGACAGTCTTATTGTTCAGGACGTCATACAAGCCTGCAAGTTTTTCCGTGACCACGGGCCGGTTTCTTTTATCACTCTCGTTTGCTTCAACAAGATGGAGGAACAGGCCTGCCTCATCAAGGATACGTTGGTACGAATGGGCGGTCTTCACTACGATCGAATCGGCATACTGCCTGATCCGGCTTTCCTCGCCTTTAGAAAGGTTCTTCCCGGTGAAGATAATGATCGGCAGGTTTTCCAGTCCTTCGCTTTTTTTGATGGTCTCCAACGTTTCATAAGCATTCTTATCCGGTATGCCCATATCCAGAATCACACAATCTACTTCTTTTTTCTGCAACGCATCGATACTCTGGTTAACATTGTTGGCAACCTGGGTCATGATATTATAATTGCTCAAAAAGTAGCTCAGCGCTTCGGCGTGCTGCTTATTCTCTTCCACAATCAACACCTTTTTAGGATGCTTGCTAAGCGCATACTCCAGTTTCTGGAAAATTTGTTTCATGTGTTCAAGCGCTACAGGCTTGTTGATAAAATCTACCGCTCCTTTAAGCAGGCTTTCCTTCTTTACTTCAAGCGACGACATGATATGCACCGGGATTGGCCGTGTGGCGGGGTTAGACTTCAATTCTTCCATCACCTGCCACCCATCTTTCACTGGAAGCTGGATGTCCAGCAAAATTGCGAGCGGCCTGAAGCTGTTTGCCAGTTCTATACCTGCATCGCCCCGCACAGCCACAATACCCTTATATCCACGCTTTCTGGTAAACTGCAACAAGGTCTTTGCGAATGCCGTATCGTCCTCAATGATCAGGATCACTTTGTCCTGTGCTCCTATGTCATCCCTGTCGTCTTCAATATCTTTCGGAATAACACTTACAGTAAATCTCTCAGCGTTGGCTTGCTTTGGTGTTTCCTGTTTCGGCTTTTCGGGTTCGGATGAATCTGATTGCGTTACTTCCTCAGTGACAGCGTTTCGGTCAACCGGCAGCCTGAGTAAAAACTCGCTTCCAACATTTTCTTTACTCGTAAGTTCTATTTCACCTCCCAGAAGTTTTGAAAGTTCACGGCTTATCGATAAGCCAAGGCCTGTCCCGCCAAATCTTCTGCGTGTAGACCCGTCGGCCTGTTGAAATGCTTCGAAGATTAAACCCTGCTTTTCTTCAGGAATACCGATACCTGTGTCCGTTACCTTGAATAAAAGCATGCGGCCGGCATCGTCCTTATTAACCGTCAGGGCTACTTTGCCGCGTTCCGTAAATTTAACGGCGTTTGAAAGCAGGTTTTTAAGGATTTGTTCCAGACGCATTTTGTCCGTGTTAATCTGCAAGCCATCCGCTATATCTATAACAAGCTCCAGCCCCTTGTTTTTAGCAAGCGGGGTAAAAAGTGACTTCATATCTGTAGCCACCTCGGAGATATTAACGTCCGCAAATTCCAGCTTCATCTTTCCTGCTTCGATCTTCGACAGGTCAAGAATTTCATCTATTAGGCCTAGTAGGCCCTGTCCCGAGCTTTGTATTACTTCTGCGTATTCGATATACTCCTTATCCAGCTCTTTATTCTCAGACATAAGCTTAGACAACAGCAAAATAGAATTAAGCGGCGTCCTCAGCTCGTGAGACATGTTTGCAAGGAATTCAGACTTGTACTTCGTACTCTGCTCGAGTTGCTCTGCTTTTTGCTGAATATCCAGGTTCCGCTCGTGTATCAGCTGGTTCTTTTCTTCAAGCAGGCTTGTTCTTTCTTCGAGTTCCTGATTGCTTTGCAGCAACTCTTCCTGTTGTACACGCAACTCCTCTTCAGAAGTTTGTATTTTCTGTGCCTGAGCCTCCAGTTCCGCATTTAGCCCCTCCAGTTCGCTGTGCTGAGCCTGAAGCTCTTCGGTTTGTGCCTGCGTTTCTTCCAGCAGTTCCTGAAGTTTCTTTCGGTTTTGCGACACATGGATTGCCATACCAATACTATCCGCAACACTGCCTAACAGCTCCAGTTGAAGCGGGCTGTAGCTTGAAAGCGAACCAAACTCCATAACGCCGACAACTTCGCCATGACGTGTGATTGGCGCCGCCACCACATTTCGGGGACTGGTACTTCCGGTAGCATAGCTCACGGTCATCTCACCTTCCGGAATATCGTTCACCAGAATTTGCTTTCCCGACTTTATTACCTGGCCCGCAAGCCCGTCACCTAGGCTAATCCGGTTACGCCTCGCCTGGGCTTCAAGGGCAAACCCGCCTGCAAGATAAAGACTGTTGTCAGACTCAAGAAGATACAATGCGCCGACAACACTTTCCGTATAATCTGCAACATGCTCTAAAATGTTAGCGGCCAGCATTTCCACGGTCTTCTCCCCAACCATGGTTTCGTTTAACGTGGCTATTCCCGACTGAAGCCATTCCTTATCCGCAAGCTTAGAGAAAGAATACTCGAGAGATTCAGCCATGGCATTGAGCGATCCAGACAAACTACCTAACCCGTCTTTTTGTGTTTCGTCGAGTCGCGCACCATAATCGCCTTTAGATATCTGCGCGGCAACCGTTTGAATTGCGGCTATTCTGGCCGCCGTTTGCTCATTGTTTGCCCTCAGTTCTTCCTGCAGCCTCATGCGCTCGTCGTGATCTCTAGATACACGCAGGTAAAAGAAAAGCGTTATGAGTACGGCAAGCGCAGCCGCAGCAATAATTACAAGCGGCGTGTAGCTGGCTTGCTTATTTAATTCGGTCGTCCGCTCATTCAGGAGTCGCATCTCTTCCTCCTGCATTTTCTTGATCAAGGCCCGTGCACGGTCCATGTATGACTTTCCCACCCGCAATTCGGAAACCGTAATCTGACCTCCGCTGTCTTTGATGTCAATGATTTTCTGTAAAGCGTTAAGCCGGTTTTCAATGATGTCCTGCAGGCGCTCAATATGGTATTGTTGCTGACCGTTATCTACTGTTGCCAGACTTATCCTGTTAAGCAGTTCCAAGGCATTGCCACGCGCTCCATTATAGGGTGTCAGAAACTCCGTCTCGCCTGTGAGCAGGTAACCTCGCTGACCGGTTTCAGCATCCTTCAGGGCGGAAAGCACCCCGTCTAAATCGGTCATGACCGCATTGCTGTGCGATACCAGTTCTGCGCTCTTAATCAAATTCGTAATGCTCTTGTAGGACGCCAGTGATGACACAAATAAGATCAGCAATGACAGCCCAAGCCCAATACGCAAATTGTTTTTGAGTGATGTTTTCTCCATAAGTCCTTATTGATCGTTTTCGGTCCCTGTATCTGAGGGAAGTATAAAGTAAAATTCTGAACCTTCGCCGAGGGTGCTTTTAACGCCTACCTCGCCACCGTGCCGTCTGATGATTTCGGCAGAGATATAGAGACCAATGCCAAGTCCCTGAAAATGGATCGCGGTCTCTTCTACGCGATAAAATTTATCAAACACATGTTGTTGCTGCTCCCTCGCAATCCCTATACCGAAGTCACGCACACCAAGGTATACTTTATCATCCTTCACATTCAGATATACATGAATTTCATCCGTGCCGGGAGAATATTTGATCGCATTCGTAAGAAAGTTGACGATTACCTGCTCAATACGCATCTCGTCAGCATATATAAGGCCTGGTGCCTTGCCTTTCCGGACAATGTTAAAGCCTGGGTTCGACTGGTGAATAATTTCTATCACGTTGTCAAGCAACTCGTCCATAACGAAATGCTTTTTGGTAAACTTGAGCTTACCGCTTTCAATTTTAGAAATGTCCAGAAGATCTGCAATGAGCTCGTTGAGCTTCTCCAACTGAACTTCTGCCTTGGCAAGATGATTCTTAACCTTATCTATATCGCCTTTTTCTACGCTTCTGGCCAACAATTGTACATAACCTTTCACGCTCGTCAGCGGAGTTTTTAGCTCGTGACTGGCAATACTGATAAACTCGTCTTTTTTACGCTCAGCGCGTTTTCTGAATTCAATCTCCTCGAGCAAAGCCTTCTGAATTTCGCGCAGCTTACGGCTTTGCTCATAAATCCGGTAAAAAGTCTTTACTTTCAAAAGTAAAATGTCCATATCTACCGGCTTGGTGATATAGTCGAGCCCGCCGGAAGAATAGCCGCGTGTAATAAACTTCAGTTCCTTGTTAACGGCAGACAAAAATATGATCGCCGTCTCCTTCGCCCGGCTGTAACCGGAAATGGCCTCTGCGACTTCGAAGCCGTCCATCCCTGGCATCTGCACATCCAGAATGATAAGCACATACTCATGCTTGAGCACCTTTTTCAAGGCCTCTTCTCCCGATGATGCCGTATCTACTTCAAAATTATGCCGCTCCAGAACCCTTTTTAAAGAAATCAGGTTTTCGGGCGTATCATCTACAATTAATATCATGTTTAAATATCCGTCATAAAGTTATAACACCACAGGGATAAATTCATGTTATAACTTACATGTTACTTTTCAGTATCAAGGGAGTTCCTCCGAGCTGAATGTATCGCCCTGACTAAAATCACCCGTTTCAAATCCTTTTTTAAACCAAAACGCACGCTGCGCCGAAGTTCCATGCGTAAACGCATCAGGAACCACTTCCCCATTGGTTTGCTGCTGAAGTTTATCATCACCAATAGCATTGGCTGCATTCAATGCCTCTTCCAGATCCCCAGGGTCAAGCCTGAAGTCCTTAAGATTCTGTGCGTGATGAGCCCAAAGCCCCGCCAGAAAATCTGCCTGAAGCTCCAGCTTCACAGAGAGCCTGTTATATTCTTTTTCACTAAGCTGAGCCCTTGCCCTTTGCACTTTTTCAGAAATACCAAGCAGATTCTGTACATGGTGGCCAACTTCATGTGCGATAACATAGGCCTGCGCAAAGTCGCCAGACGCACCAAAACGATCTTTAAGGTCTTTATAGAACGAGAGGTCAATATATACCTGCTGGTCGCCCGGACAGTAGAACGGCCCTACTGCGGCACTGGCATTACCACAGGCCGACTGCACCATATCCGTGAATAAAACAAGTGTAGGCTCCTCATAGCGTTGTCCCATCTCCTGGAACTGCTGCTCCCAAACCTGATTGGTCGATTCCAGCACCCCGTCAACGAACTTCCCTTCTGCATCTTCGGGGCTACCAGTAGCCCGTTCGGCCTGAGCGCCCTGCTGCAAAGGGAGCTGACTAACTAACCCACTCAGATCAGTTCCGAAAAGCAACCCGAGAACAACAATGATGACGCCGATACCGCCTCCAATGGCGCCGCCGCCCATTCCTCTCCTATCGTCCACATTGCCGCTTCCTTTACCGAACCATTGCATATTTGTAGTGAGTTTTGGTTTATCCGTGTATTGCGACAAGGATTATACCAAAATAGCAAAGGTTTCAGGTTTATTGCATAATATGCTATGCAGGAATTTTATTCACTAAACATATTCACCGCAGATCGGATGCGCTGTATAGTTTCCTGTGCACCCAGCATCGCGGCGATATCGAAGACGCCCGGACCAAATTTTCCACCAACAAGCATCACCCTGAAGGGCAGCATCACCTCACCAGCTTTTAGTCCGTGTTCGGCGGACAGCAATTTAAATCTTTCCTCAAGGTCAGATGCAGAGCGTTCATCGGTAATTGTGTCCGCAAATGCGGAGAAAAAATTGGCTTTAATCTCAGTCCATTTTGGCTTCACTGCATCCACATCAAAAACCTCCGGAGCCTTAAAGAAATAACCTGCCTGAAGTTTAAAATCGCTGAGCAATGTACACCGGTCTTTCACCAGCCTCACAACATTTAGAAAATACTTGTCGGTTATTACGTCCGTGGCCTGCTCGCCCAACACGGACCTAACCAGCGGCATCAGCACTTCCGCTTCGCTTTTCTTTATCCATTCCTGGTTAAACCACTTCGCCTTTTCAAAATCGAACTTGGCTCCAGCCTTACTGATCCGGTCTATCGAGAACTTGGCTATTAGCTCAGAAAGCGAGAATAACTCCTGCTCACTACCATCGTTCCAGCCCAACATGGCAAGAAGGTTTACAAACGCTTCTGGCAAGAAACCAAGCTCTTTAAAACCCCTGGTTTCTGCCCCGGTACGCGGGTCAGTCCAATTTTTAGCATACACCGGGAACCCAAGTCTGTCGCCATCTCGCTTGCTCAGCTTTCCGTTCCCGTCAGGTTTAAGAATCAACGGAAAATGAGCCCATTGTGGCATAGCGTCGGCCCAGCCCAGATATTTCCATAGCAGGATATGGATGGGAGCTGATGGAAGCCATTCCTCTCCACGAAATACATGGCTGATCTCCATCGCCTTGTCATCTGCAACAACGGCAAGATGATACGTTGGCATGCCATCTGCTTTAAGCAGCACCTTGTCATCAACCAAATTGGTGTCAAAGCTTACATGACCTCTGATCAAATCATAGAATGATACACTTTCGTTTTCCGGCATCTTGATGCGCACCACATGCGGAACGTTGCGACTAAGCAGTTCTTCCACTTCTCCGGAAGTTAACGACAGGGAATTTCTCATACTCTCCCTCGTAGCCTGCCCGTAAGTAAAATTAGGCACTTCTTTTCGCTTTATCTCCAGCTCTTCCGGCGTATCGAAAGCATAGTATGCATGTCCTTCACGAATCAACTGTTCAGCAAATACACGGTAAGACGCCTTCCGCTCACTCTGCCTGTATGGTCCATAGTTACCGCCCTTTTGCGGACTTTCATCGGGCACCAGCCCACACCAATCCAAACAGTCAGCAATATATTCCTCCGCGCCTTCCACAAATCTCGTCTGATCCGTATCTTCGATACGAAGGATAAATGAGCCGTTATTTTGCTTTGCGAACAAATAGTTGAACAGCGCTGTCCGAACGCCTCCTAAGTGAAGTCCACCCGTGGGGCTGGGAGCAAACCGTACTCTAACTTTCTTTTCCATATACTATCCGCAAAGATATATTTTTGTAATTTGCCTTTTTCATATTCTATGAATCCGTACGAAAAAAAGCGCCGTTGGAAATTCTTTCTTTTGATCTTTGCCATCGTTATCGGAACCGCTTCCGTTTTTTACAGTAACTCGTTCGTTAAGAAAATGGAGCGCGAGGAGCAGCTCCAGTTTCAGTTGTACGTTAAAGTAACCGAACAGACGTTTTTAATGTACGACGACGATCGCTATACCAGTATGATCGACCTCATACGCAGCAACACAAAACTTCCGGTAATTCTTACAGACTCTCAGGGGGAAATCATCAGTTTCCAAGGACTTGATTCAACTAAAACCAACTATAACCTGGAGAAAAAAGAAGGCATTACATACGATCCGTTATATTTCAAGAAAGAGCTGTTTCGCATGAAAAAGCAGCATGCGCCCACACCGATAATCGGTCTCGACGGCACAGTATGGTATTTATATTATCGCGACTCCCCAACCCTGACACAGCTCCGCTATTTCCCTTACATCCAGCTGGCGGTCATCGCCGTGTTTTTGCTCACGGCTTACGTAGCCTTCAGTTCGGCCAGAAAGGCCGAACAGGACCAGGTTTGGGTCGGCCTAGCAAAAGAGACGGCACATCAGTTGGGCACACCTATCTCATCACTGATGGCTTGGGTAGAACTGATAAAATCAAGGTTTAACGCCGAGGACGACCCGCTTATTGAGGAAATGGAGAACGACATCAAGCGCCTCGAAGTAATCACCGACCGCTTTTCTAAGATCGGCTCAAAACCCATCCTGGAGGACCACGTGGTCTATACCGCGATCTATAACTTTGTCCAGTACTTTAAACTACGGACATCTGACAAGATCAGATTTGAGATTACCGGTGATGAGCAGGTTCGCGCTATGCTGAACGTACCGTTGTTCGACTGGGTAATTGAAAACCTGTTGAAAAATGCAGCAAACGCTATAGATAACGAAGGGAAGATCAGCATAAACATCGCCGAGAACCTCGCAAAGGAAGAAGTTCTGATAGACGTTACAGACACCGGATCGGGCATTTCCCGCTCTAAATTCGACGCCGTATTTCAGCCCGGCTATACCACACGAAAGCGAGGCTGGGGACTGGGCCTTTCATTGACCAGGAGAATCGTCGAAAATTACCATAGTGGTCAAATCTTTATTAAAGATTCGGAAATCGGCAAGGGAACCACATTCCGCATCATATTAAAGAGCAGCATCACCTACGAGCCTACCTCAGGCACTCCGGCATAGTAACAAAAAATTACCTCCCAAATTAAAATAATCGATATCTTTGAGCCGTTAAGATATTCACTATGACTGAGCAAGGAAAAAATAACAACACTTTTGACTGGGTATATTACGTATTAGGACTCTTCTTCGGCATTGTAACCACCTTAGCGATCACAAATAATTTTTTCTGGGCAATCTTTGGAGGCATAGTCGGTTTTATATTCAGCGCTATATTTCTCAATGGCATCGTGAAAGGCAGGGAATACTAACCCCTCCTAAATTTAAGTTATTGTTTGCTACCTTTTGCACGAACTGTCAGTTCCCGCTGTGGTCCTGTCGACAGTATTGCAATTACGTTTGGCTTAGTTCCAGGATAGCTCAGTCGCGGCATTTTGTCAATCGCAGGTAATTTCAAGATTACCTTTTTTTATTTTCTCAATATTAATCAATCGATTGATTAGTTTTGCGCACCCAATCAACATATGGAAATAAAAGATAAAAGAACACGTATTCTGGAAGCTGCGGAGCGGCTGTTTTCCGAACTCGGGTATGAAGGCTCGTCTACCCGGCTCATAGCGCGCGAATCAGGTGCGAACATGGCCATGATTAATTACTACTTCGGTTCCAAAGAAGGCGTATTCATGGAAATCATAAATAAACGGATTAGCGACCTAAAGGAACAACTGGAGCGAATCAGCAAGGGCAGTGAAACCGGTATCGAAAAATTGATGAAGATTATTGACGAGTATGCGGTTCGCACCCTGAGCAATCATCGCTTCCACAAAATGATACATAGGGAGCTGTCCCTCCCCCAACGCCCTGAAATGTTTGGCAACATCAAAAAAGCGATGGCTGAAAACTATCAGATTATCGAGAACATCATCAACGAAGGAATATCTGAAGGCAGCATCAGGCAGGTCGATGTCCGGCTAACCATTCTCACGCTAGTCGGAACCATTAGCAAGATAGCGATATCGCCCGGAAAGATCACACATGGAACAAGCCAGGATCTTGGCAAGCCGGAAGACCGCAAGCAACTTACCGATCGACTGATTGCGCATCTGCGCGATTTGATCACCATATACCTAGCACCCCAAAAATGAAACATCTGTTTAAAAATTTAATACTTACAGGCCTGCTGCTTTCCGGGACCACTTACGCTCAGCAGGTGAGGCACCTGGACCTTAGTGAGGCGGTCAACCTGGGAATTGAAAACAGCAAAAATCTACGCCTCTCACAAAATAAAATTGATGAAGCCCTTGCTCACCTTGCTGTAGTTAAAGACAACGCTTTGCCTTCGGGAAACGCTTCGTTTTTATATAACCACGCCGAGATCCCGGGCAACACGCTGGTCATAGGGGAGTCCGCACCGCTGCACCTACCGAAACGTGCAGACGCCTTTGTCGGAACCGCCGCAGTCGAGCAACTCGTGTATGGTGGAGGAAAACTCAGGTATGCCGAAGCGTCGACCCGACTCTTGGCCGAAGTTGCGAGACTGGATGCCGACAAAAGCAAAGAAGAAATCGCCTACGCAGTGATCTCTACCTACTATAATCTTTTCAAAATCATACAGAGTAAAAAGGTGGTTGAGCAGAACCTTGAATCGATTGCCAGCCAGCTTAAGCAAGCTCAGCGATTCTTCAGCCAGGGTATTGTCACCAAAAATGATGTACTCCGTTTCCAGTTACAGGAGGCAAATGTATCGCTTACCGGGATGGAAATCGAGAACAACCGCAAAATCGTCAATTACAATCTGAACATTATGCTCGGCCTGGATGAAAACACAATACTCGACATTTCAGATCCCGAAGCCCACCTCCAAATGGCACCAAACCTGGGCAGTTTTACCGAAATGGCCATGGAAAACCGTCAGGAGCTCCGCCAGCTGGACTTACAAAATCACGCTGCGGAAGTAAACACAAAGTCTGTGAAAGCAGAAACCCTACCTAGTGTTGGTGTTGGCGCCAATCTTTATTACATAAACCCAAGCGGCCGCTTCATTCCACCGGTCAACCAGTTTATCTCCCCCATAACGCTCGGCGCAAATCTGTCCTGGAACATCGGCTCCCTTTGGACAACTAGGCACAAAGTTGCAGAAGCGCGCATACAGCAAAAAAGCATAACTCTGCAGAAAGATGTACTTACCGATCAGGTTAAGACAGAAATAAACAAGTCTTATCATGACTATCTGCTGGCGGTAAACCGTATCAAAGTGCTTGAAGCCTCTATCGTACAGGCCACAGAAAATGATAAGCTGCTTGCTTCAAAGTACCAGAACAATGTAGCCTCGGCTACCGACCGCATAGATGCTGAAACATTGCTATATCAAGCCCGCATCAATCTGGAAATTGCAAAGGCGGACGCAGGACTCGCCTGGTACACCTTGTTAAAATCAACCGGAAAAATCGACACTTCTAAATAATCCTACTGAAATGACAACTGAAAAGAAGAAAAACAAAATAATCCCCATCATACTCGCCGTATTAATCGTCATAGGCGCCGGTTTTGGCATTAAAGAATACATCTATTACAGCAATCACGTCGACACCGATGATGCGCAAATCGATGGAGACATCAGTCCGGTTGTGGCCAGGGTAAGCGGATATGTTAAGCAGATCCGGTTCGAGGAAAACACCCACGTAAGCGAAGGCGATGTATTGGTTGAACTAGACGATAGCGACTACAGCGTCAAACTAGAACAGGCCGAGGCCCGCCAGAAAGGCGCCAGCGCTGGCGTTAATGTATCGCAAGCGCAAATCTCTGCCAGTTCTGCAAATACCAGTACCGCCAAGGCGAACATAGACGCGGCTAAGGCGAAACTTTCCCTGGCCCGAAAAAATTACGAGCGTTATGCCAATTTGATAAAAGACGGCTCTGTTACACAGCAGCAGTTCGATCAGGCTAAGGCAGAAAGAGAGTCGGCCGAGGCGGAGTATGCCGCTGCAAACGATCAGTATATCGCCTTAGTTAAGCAAGTCAACACCAGCGAGTCGCAGTTGGCGGTAAGCAACTCTGGCGTAACTCAGCAACAGGCAGAGGTAGATTTTGCCAAACTCCAGCTTTCATACACTTTAATTAAAGCCCCTGCAAGCGGCCTGGTCTCCAAAAAGAACGTACAGAAAGGGCAGCTGGTCCAGGCAGGACAGTCCCTGTTCTCTATTGTAAATGACAACAGTTTGTATATCACTGCTAATTTCAAGGAAACGCAGCTCGAAGAAATCAAACCCGGCTCTAAAGTGAAAATAGAGGTCGACGCATATCCTGACGCCGAAGTCGAGGGGGAAGTCTACAACTTCGCCCCTATAACCGGAGCAAAAGGCTCCCTTTTGCCGCCCGACAATGCCACAGGAAACTTCGTTAAGGTGGTACAGCGAGTACCAGTTAAAATCAAGATTACCAAAGCCCCTAAAGAGATCCTGCCTTCGCTCAGGCCGGGCATGAGCGTTAAAGTATCCGTTTCCGTAAACGATTAAGCATGGCCGAAAAAGGTTTAAAAAAGTGGATCATCACATTCACAGTCATTACCGCATCCTTGCTGGAGCTTATTGATACGACCATCGTGAATGTAGCAATACCCCAGATCCAGGGCAACCTCGGTGCCACCCTGGAAGACGTCGCCTGGCTTTCTACCGGCTACGCCGTAGCCAACGTCATCGTACTGCCTATGTCCGGCTGGCTGGGCGGGCGCTTTGGCCGTAAAAACTATTTCCTGTTCTCCATTATCCTCTTTACCATAGCCTCCTTTCTTTGCGGGAATGCCACAAACCTCGAAGAGCTCATTATCTTCCGCATCCTGCAAGGACTCGCCGGCGGCGGCCTGATATCGACCGCACAAGCCATTCTAATCGAAACCTGGCCAAGGGAAGACGTTGGCATCGCCACAGCTCTTTTTGGTCTGGGCGCGGTGGTAGGGCCAACGGTAGGGCCTACCATTGGTGGCTACCTGCTCGAAATCAGCACATGGCCCATGATCTTTTATGTTAATATTCCCGTCGGAATCCTGGCGGCGTATTGCACGTATACCTTTGTGCGCGCTACACCTAAAGAGGATAAAGGAGCGCCGGTCGACTGGTGGGGCATTCTGCTTTTGGCCATTGCCGTTGGCAGTTTACAAACCGTACTGGAAAAAGGAGAAAGCGAGGACTGGTTCGCAACACCTTATATTACAGCGCTTGCCGCCCTGTCGGTGATCGGGCTGTTGCTGTTCATCTGGCGGGAGACCACCACTGACCATCCGATAGTCAACTTCAAGATCATGCGCCACAGAAGTTTCTCCATCGGCATGTTTACCTCGTTTATTCTAGGTTTCGGATTATACGGCTCCGTCTTTGTCTTCCCCGTTTTTTGCCAGAACCTCTTAGGTTTCTCCCCGCTTCAAACGGGGGAATTGCTGTTTCCCGGCGGACTTTGCACCATCATCCTGATGCCTTTCATTGGCATAATGCTAAAAAAAGGCGTTCCTGCTCAAATTATGGCAGCGATCGGTATGCTCCTGTTTTTTATATTCTGCAGCATGCTCAGTAAGTCGACCCTACAGTCGGGCACCGGCGACTTCTTTCTTCCGTTGATTGTACGCGGTATTGGCATGGCTCTGCTGTTTGTTCCGCTTACGACGCTGGCCATACAGGACCTGAAAGGTCCGGAAATCGGGCAGGGCTCAGGCTTGAACAACATGATGAGACAATTAGGCGGGTCGTTTGGAATTGCCGCGCTAACTACACTAATTCATGTGAGGCAGGGATTCCACCGCAGCAACCTCCTCGTAAATATTAACGAGTACAACCCCGCGTTTACCGACCGCCTTAACGGATTCATAAAGAACTTTATGGCACACGGTTACACCTATCTCGACGCAAAAAATCAGGCGATAAAGGCTATTGAGGGAACAGTTATTAAACAATCACTCCTACTCACCTATAGCGACGCCTATTGGGTTGCCGGTTTAATTCTGTTGTTTTCCATCCCTTTGGTCTTCCTCCAAAAATTCAGGAAGAACGTGGCGGTACCCACAGATGCACATTAACAAAACAGCCGGCAAGTTGTCTTGCCGGCTGTTCTACCCCAAAAAATTAACAATTACTACCTGTCCGCTTCTCATTGCGTTGTAACGGCAGGCAAATAAATCTAGACGGATTTGTTAAACCTCTATGGTACTAAGTTAATGATTTATAGAAAAATATCAAAATAAATTTAATCGAAATAAGCCGTCGGTATTTGAATCATTTTTGGTAGCTTAAGCGCGCAAAAAACAACCCCCCAATTATGATGCAGAAACAACGTGCAAAAGGCCAGCGAGAGTCCGTATTCAACAACGAAGTTGTATCTCGTTTCGAACTATATAACAGCCTTTTCCTTACCCTTCCGTTTTACAAGATCAAAGACACAGGAACACTGCTTCCTCTTTTTATCAAATCCTGCGAAGACGGCGTCAATAACCGGAAAACGCCTGCAGACATTATTCGTGCATTCTTTGAAAAATACACCCAGACCGAGGGAACCAAAGATGTTATAGACCTGCTCTTTCGCTTTATCCAATACATCGAACGCCAGGTCGTTTTGTTCGATGCCATAGAAGACGCGAGCTTTACCAAGATCAATGCCTCAGATGAGCACAGCGCATTGCTCGATTATCTGAAAAAGGGCGTCGACAACAATCCTCTGAGTGAAAAAATTGAGAAGCTTATGGAGGATTTTTCGCTCCGTCTGGTTCTTACTGCGCACCCCACCCAATTCTACCCGGGAAGTGTGCTCTCCATCATTACGGATCTGACAACCGCCATTAAAACAAACGATTTGTCGACCATCCATTCGCTCCTGCAGCAGCTTGGCAAAACGCCGTTCTTTAATAAGAAGTCGCCCACCCCGGTCGATGAAGCCCTGAGCCTTGCCTGGTACCTGGAAAACGTCTTTTACTTCGCGGCGGCCAACATACAATCTGAGATTGACCGCACGCTTACAGACTTCAATCTCGAACCAAAAAAGATCCTCGAACTTGGCTTTTGGCCTGGTGGAGACAGGGACGGCAATCCCAACGTACATACAGATGCGACCATACAAGTTGCGCGAATGCTCCGTCAGATACTGTTCCGTTGTTATTACCGCGACTTCCGTAACTTAAAGCGCCGCATCACCTTCCGTGGCGTAGAAGACGACATCGCCAAAGTACACGACATCCTGTATGCAAACGCCTTCGATTCCAGTCTTCAGATGGAAAACATATCGGATAGCATTGTCGGATATCTCAGCAACATCAAGAATACTCTGGATACAGATCACGACGGGCTCTTTACCGATCTTGTGTCGGATCTGATACGCAAAATAGAACTTTACAAATGCCACTTTGCCTCACTTGACATCAGGCAGGACAGCAGGGTACTCAGAGACGTACATGCATATTGCCGTCAAAGCAAGCCCATTATTTCCCTGTTCCCTGAAAACTACGATGAACTGAGGGAAGAAGAAAAAATTAACACGCTTGTATTCAAAAGCGCGCGACTGCAGAATCCGGCTACGCCCGACCCGCTCATTGACGACACCTTACAGACCATCTCGGAGATCAAGCAGATCCAGGAAAGTAATGGAGAAGAAGCATGCCACCGGTTTATCATCAGCAACTGCCAGCGGGCAAGCGACATCCTTCAGCTTATCGAGCTGTTTCTCTGGAACGGATGGGAAGAAGACAGCTTGACCGTCGACTTCGTACCGTTGTTTGAAACCGTACACGATCTGGAAGTAGCGGGCGATATCATGGAAACACTATACGCGCACCCCTTCTATAAAAAACATTTAGCGAGTCGCGGAAACAAGCAGCATATCATGCTCGGGTTTTCTGACAGCACCAAAGACGGGGGTTATCTAATGGCCAACTGGTCTATATTCAATGCCAAGGTTGCGCTTACATCCACGGCCAACAAGCATAACATACAACTCGCCTTTTTTGACGGCAGAGGCGGCCCGCCATCACGCGGCGGAGGCAAAACACACCGCTTTTATGCCTCGATGGGCAAAGAGATCGCCAACAAAAATATTCAGCTGACCATTCAGGGGCAAACTATCAGTTCACAATTCGGGTCTATCGACAGCGCAGAATTCAATATCGAACAGCTGATCAACGCAGGGATTTCAGCCGGCATCCGGGAGAAGCACAATATCCTGCTGGATCCGGTGCATAAAAACCTGCTCGACAACATGGCCAGGACCAGCTTCAACGCGTTTGTATCGCTCCGCAAGCACCCCCTTTTCCTGAGCTATCTGGAGAAGTTCTCGCCGCTTACCCTGCTTTCTAAAATCACCATCAGCAGCAGGCCGGTAAAACGCAGCTCCGGAGGATCATTGAAACTGGAGGATCTGCGGGCGATCAGTTTTGTTACCGCCTGGAGCCAGTTAAAGCAGAATATCCCTGGTTTTTACGGTATGGGTACGGCACTTAAAGACCAGGAAGAACAGGGCAACTGGGATAAGGTCGTGGAAACCTACAATGAGTCGGGATACTTTAAGACCATCATCGACAACTGTATGATGTCCATGAGCAAGTCAGACTTCTCGATAACCGCCCATTTTCGGAACGACGAAGAGTATGGCCAGTTCTGGAAGAGCCTGTACGACGAATTTGAGCTATCTAAGCGAATGCTCCTTAAGCTGTCGGGACATGAAACACTGATGGAGAATTATCCGGCAGAGAAGCGCTCTATTGCCGTGAGAGAAAAGATCGTACTTCCATTGGTATTGATCCAGCATTTCGCTTTGGAACGCCTTCGCGGCGATATATCTGCCGATGAGCGTCAGTGGTACGAAAAGCTGGCGATCAGAACGGTATATGGTATCGTTAATGCAGGAAGAAACCTGGCATAAGAAATAAACAAAGCAAAAAAAAGGGGATACATCGTGCATCCCCTTTTTTGCTTTTACAACTTCGGGCTATCCCCGATCGATCGAGCCCATGACTTTCTGAGAAAAAGCATTTAATGCATCCTTCTCAGCCATTCCCGATCTCACGCTGCCGTGTACTTCAAGCGCTCCGCAGATATTCGTGATCAGTTCGCCTGCCACATCAATCTCCGCCTCGCTCACACCCCTGAACTCGCAAAACGACTCTAAAACGGTAAGCGTAGTCTCCAGGTCTTCCGGCGTGCTGTTCTGATACAACTGTCTGATTACAGGAATTTTCATGACTTTACTTTTTCAAATAACTCGGTCAGCAACTCAGCTTTATTGGTCTGAACCTGCCCCGCAAGGGACCCGCCGCTAAAAGCCGCAAAGGTTGGCAGATTGTCCACGTTAGCTAGCTTACGCGACTCGGGGAACTTCTCTGCGTCTACGATCAGGAAAGCCACGTCCTCGTTCTCCGAAGCAAGCTTCTTGAACTTCGGCTTCATGATCCGGCAGTTACCACACCAAGAGGCCGAAAACTGCACCATCACCTTGTCGTTGCCGGTAATATATTGCTGAAGGTTATCTTCTGTTAATTCTACAAACATCTTTGTTTTTGTTAGTTCGCACTTACATTAGCGCTCAGGTATTCTGCCACACTGGTCCTGTTCGCACTCATCGCTTCTTTACCCTCTTCCCAGTTTGCCGGACAAACCTCGCCATGAGTTTGTACGTGGCTGTATGCGTCGATCAGACGCAGATACTCTTTTACATTCCTTCCAAGCGGCATATCGTTCACACTCTCATGGAAAACCTTACCAGTCTCATCGATCAGATAAGTGGCGCGGAACGTCACATTCGAACCCGAAAAAGTCTCATTGCCTTCCTCATCATATTCAACTTCCTGTTCTACGATACCCAGAATGTTCGCCAGGTGCCTGTGCGTATCCGCAAGAATAGGATATGTTACACCTTCAATACCACCGTTATCTTTCGGTGTATTTAACCAGGCAAAATGCACCTCGTTTGTATCACATGATGCACCTATTACAATGGTATTTCTTTTTTCAAATTCAGGAAGTGCTGCCTGGAACGCATGAAGCTCTGTTGGGCAAACAAAAGTGAAATCTTTTGGATACCAAAACAACAACACCTTGCTGTTTTTACTAACGGCCTCTTCAAAAACGTTGATCTTCAAATTGTCGCCCATTTCAGACATGGCATCAACACTGATGCTTGGAAATTTTCTACCTACTAGTGCCATAATTTTATGTTTCGTGTTTAAAATTTTACTGGTGCAAAGGTACGGCAAGCCACCGCCAAAAGCAAGCAAAGCGATCGATAAACCGATATCAATTCTCGATAGAAGTATAGACAAAATCTATTACCTCAAAACGCGGCCAGTCTTATCGATGGTTACGTTGAAAGGGTTCAGATAGTCCATCATCAAAGCCGCCAGCTCACGGCGACTAACAACCTTTGAGGGATTATAGGGCGTTTTGAAACCATAGGATGTGTTCCAGTTCTTCCTTACCTGTTTTTCTGTACTTTCGGGGGCTTTGCCGCCCACGTAACAAATAAGGCTTAACGCATCGCCCGCAGTCAGTTTATCCGACTTATGGTCATCAAACCATATCTGGGCCTTATAATAATATTCTTTGATCACATCCTTTACCTCAGAAACGGATACCGGTTCCTCAGGCTTAAAATACGCCTTACCATTGGTCAGGGAAGCTTTGAGGACGCCGGTCAGACCGGCGAACTGAATAGCCCTCCAGTTGGTATCTGCAGGTTTAACATCTTCAAACGGGATTAGCGCCAGGTTATACTTGATCAGTTCGCCCTGAATATCTTTTAGACTCGCCTCGCTGGTCTTCTTCTTGAAGAAAGCCGCATAAGCAGCAGTAGCGCCTGCTGCCTGACCGAAGGCCAGCGAATGCTGAGTGGCAGGCAAGATGATCTCGTTCTCGTTCGAAGCCCCGAGCAAAGCATATAAACTCAGTATCGAGGCTTCAGGTGCATCCACACCATAATTTGCCCCGATACTGGTTCTGTAATTATTATTCTGATAATCAAAGGGCTGCCAAATCGCGGGTGCACTAGCCGAGTCAGGTCGAACAAGCACTTCGGCCCTAACCTTGCGACCATCGCCAAGTTCCATAACCCAGCCCTGCCCAGACCGCTTCAGCTTTTGCCAGCTTACACTTCTTACGACCGACAGGTTTTTAGTGCTGTCTACCCATTTCCTGATCCCCGGCTCGCCAAGACTATCCAGCAAGGCAGTAAGCGTAGCCTCCAGGCCAGTTCCTGAACTGGCTTTTTCCATCGAAAGGCCAAGGTCATTGCCCGGTAGCAGCAAATGCGTTTTAACACCTGAAATGGCCGACTGCAGGCTCGCTGCGACAGCGCTATTTCCACCGCCTAGCACCAGCACACCCGTCTTTATCGTCTGCCCCCAAGCTATATGGAGCAAACAAAACAAAAACAAACAGGTGAGCAATCCCTTCTTCATTCAGAACTATATTTTAAAGTTTATTTTGCCTGAGCAAACTCTAGGTTCAGGGTGATCTTAACGTCTTTTCCCACACCCATTCCTGAAGGATCATATTTTATGTTGTAGTCCAGCCTGTTAATGGTAGTTGTAGCCATAAATCCAGCCTTGGTATTCCCTTGCTGATCTTTAGCAGTTCCACCAAAAACAACATCAAATTGTACATCTTTAGTCACATCGCGAATGGTCAGCTTGCCCGCAAGCACATAATTGCTGCCGCTTTTCTTTTTAAACGAAGTACTCTCAAAAGTCATGTTAGGGTACTTTTCCGCGTTAAAGAAGTCATCAGACTTCAAGTGTTTGTCGCGCATTTCTACATTGGTGTTGATGCTGTTAACGTCTACCGTAAAGCTGATCTTAGCATCAGACAGGTCCTCCTTGGCGGCAGTAACCGAGCCGTTAAACTTACCGAAATTACCGTCTACAAAGGAAATGCCCATGTGCTTCACGGAGAAGTTCACGAAGGAGTGCATCGGGTCCACCGTCCATTTGGTTTGTGCAAACGACGCTACGCTGAATGTCAGCGCGATAAAAAATAAAAATGTCTTTTTCATGTTTCTAATTTTTCATACAAAGATACATCCGCACAAAACCTAAGCCATTGATCTATGATAAGAAATCGCCGGCTATTTAATGGCATTAAAAAAATTAAACTCCGCCCGAACCAAATACATATTGCGGGTATAGCGCCCCGGAATATTACCCGCCACCTGGAAGCGATAACCAACATCGATTCGGGTGCGACTATTTAAAATCATTTGAACCGCCGGAGCAAAGTCAACATAGGAACGTCCGTTTGCGGGATTTGTTTTGCCCAAGGCCTCAAAATACAAGTTTAAGTTGGGCTGATTGTAATTCCTGTACACCAAAGGGAAAAGCAGGTAACCGGACGACAGACTATATCCGATCATTTGGTCCGGTTCCGGCATGTCAGGCAATTGCTTGTCTGCTTTAACAAACGCCTTGCTGTAGTTCAAGTTGGCCGAAAGCGCAAGCTTATGCAACAACTGCGTAAACACTACGCCCCCCTGCACGCCGCTGTTGTCGCCCTCCAGGTTAATGTCTTCTGTATAAGTGGGCCGCCTGCTGCTGCTGACCCGTGCATACGCTGCAGCCCGAAAATGCGATTGGACATCGTCTATAGATAAAAACCTGTATTTGGTGTACACGCTGCCACCTTCAAATGCATAGCGTCCATCCATATCCGACAAAAACGCCTGTCCGTGCAGCATCCAGCTCTTGTTAAAACCGACCATCAGTTCCGGGATACTGCGGTTAGCAAACTCCGGGCTGAACACTCCCTCGTTGGTTAGCCTTAATCCCACCGACTTAGCAGGCATATTGCTGGCAGGCTCGGTAAACACATACAATTCCTGAGATTGCGCAGTGCTGGCCAAAAAGACCAGCACCAGCGCATATAACAACCCCCTCATCCTTTAAATAGACAGGTGATAAACACGTGTACGCTTACCGTTTACCATGGCGTAACCCGATTTGTAGGCCTCTGATTTTACTTCTGCCGCTTTCTTCTTATACTCAGCATTAGAAATAAAGCCTTTGTCGACTACACTGGCTTTCACCTTTCCGTTGAGCACCTTATTTTTCGCGTTCACGAAATGATACACTTCAGAACCAGCAAGGGCTTTGCCTGAAGGGTCGACCTTTACCTGGTTAAAATTAAATGTAGCGGCCAGGTTACCCACCGAAAAACCCGCATCCTGTACCTTATCTGCGATCTTATCCAGATTAACACGTTTGCCCGCATCAAAGCTCAGCACAAAGACATTGCGGTTAAGGTCGGGTTCCACATTTTTGACAAAATCCAGTGTACGGAGCGACTTCTCGGTAGCCTGAGAACACATCGAGCAGGTAAGCCCCGTAACCTGAAGTTCTGCAGAAGAAATTTGCTGAGCGGAAACCTTTCCTGCGGTCAGCACGAATATAATTAAAGCGAAATATTGAATCGTTTTCATGTTAGAATCATTTGAAGTTAAAAAATAGTATAAGCCACGGCCAACCAATACCTGGCAAGCCGGAAAAAAACCATCTTAACTCCTAATTCCTGAAAACACAGTTGAAAAGATGCAAACGCACAAGCGAGGAGAGCGGGGGAGCCTTACCTTCTGCATCCTTAAAAACAACGGCCAACCCGCCCACTTTGAAATACGGCAACACCGCATCAAAGAGCATTTCCAGACTAACAATCTTGGGAATACTGATCTTACCAGAAGCCTCATGGCTGTCTTCAACCTTAGCATCCACATCCGTAGTCTTGCAGCAGTCATGGCTTTTCGCATCAGTTCCTGTTGCCTTGCACGACCCGCATTTAGCCGCCTTGGTGAAACTAAAAGAAGAAAAACTGCCGTTGCAGAAATGCATACTGACAGCAATGCCGATTACGCTGAACAGGTAAAAGACACATAAGCCTAAAGCAATTTTTCTTTGTAACTTCATAAATCACTGGAGGTTGACGAGTCAACTCAGGTACAAATATATAAAATTAAGCCGATCAAAACCAAAAGCATTATCTTGCAGCCCGATTATGAAAAGACTTCTTACCCTACTCTTATGCCTAAGCCTTAGCGCAGTATTCGGGGCCAGGCCAAAGCACAAATATGTCCGCATTCAAACCAGCATGGGCGAATGCGTCATAAAGCTATATAATGAAACGCCTTTACACCGCGATAATTTTGTCAAGCTTGCCAAAAAGAAAACTATAGACGGCACCCTGTTTCACCGCGTTATCAACGGATTTATGATCCAGGGGGGCGATCCGGACTCTAAAACAGCCCAGCCTGGCAGCGAACTGGGCAATGGCGATGTGGGTTACACCGTACCTGCAGAGTTCAGAGACAGCCTGTTTCACAAAAAGGGCGTGCTTGCTGCTGCGCGCGACAATAACCCGGAGAAAGCCTCCAGCGGATGCCAGTTCTATCTTGTTCAGGGAAAAATATTTACAGACGAAATGCTGGATGCACTGGAAAGTAAACGTCAGGGTTTCAAAATACCAGGATGGCAGCGGGAAATATATAAGACCGCAGGGGGTACACCGCATCTCGACCAAAACTATACCGTCTTCGGCGAAATCGTTCAGGGCTTCGCTATGGTCGACAGTATTGCGACGGTAGCCACCGACGAGCGCAACCGTCCGCTGACCGATGTGAGAATGGCAGTGAAACTGCTCAGCAAGCGTGAAGCACGCCGTCTGGAACGTAAACTTTCAAAATCCTGACCGTGAAAATCATATCATACAACATCAACGGCATCCGTTCCGCTTCTACTAAAAACTTTTTCGGCTGGCTTCAGGCTACCGATGCCGACATGGTATGCCTCCAGGAAGTAAAAGCACTGCCCACACAGATTCCGGAAATCATTGCCTTGATTGAACAACTAGGCTATCAGCACTTCTGGTTTCCCGCCGAAAAGAAGGGCTATAGTGGCGTAGCCATACTTACCCGTATTCCGCCAAACCACGTGCAGCTAGGCTGCGGAGAGGAATGGATCGACAGGGAAGGGCGTGTTATTCGGGCCGATTTCGATGACTTTTCCCTGATGAGCCTTTATATGCCATCGGGATCCAGCGGAGAGGAACGTCAGATCAAGAAGTACGAATTCATGCGCTTTTTCGACGGCTATATCGCCGAACTAAGAAAGACACATCCAAATCTTATTATATCGGGCGATTATAATATCTGTCATACCGCCATCGACATACATAACCCGAAAACAAACGCAAATTCCTCAGGCTTCCTGCCCGAAGAACGGGAATGGATGGAAACCTTTCTCTGCAACGGTTTTATAGATACTTTCAGGTATTTTAATAAAGATCCACATCACTATACCTGGTGGAGTTTCCGGGCAAATTCACGGGCAAAGAACCTCGGCTGGCGCATCGACTATCATCTGGCCTCCCAGCCGATGCTCAATAAATTGAAACGGGTAACTATCTTGCCCGACGCGGTCCATTCCGACCATTGCCCGGTACTGTTAGAACTGGACCTCCAGGCCGAAGGGGCTACCCATGGCCCTCTCTGATCATCCAGGGGTGCTCAATCAAACGAGTACATGCGCTCCGGGGTAATGCAGCAATCCAGCCTGACATCATTCTCATGCACATCCTCAATTTCCTCAACCGGTCCAAAAAAGGAGACCCCCACTTTAAGGGTCTTCAGGCCGCTTAGGAAACGATCATAAAACCCCTTACCGTAGCCCGCGCGGTAGCCACGGCGATCGAAGGCAAGTAAAGGCACCAGTACCATGTCCACATCGCCCGTGTGCAGGGCCGACTTCTGCGGCTCCAGGATATTATAAAGATTTTTCTGCAAGTCCTCGCGCCCAGCGTACACGTGGCTGGTCATTAAGGCAGAATCAAAGTCTGCCCGGGGCACAATAATCTTTACGTCCGGATGTTCCGCCTGTAACCATTCAATAAACAAAAAAGTATCCGGCTCGTTCTTCTCTGCAATTGGCAGAAAAACATGAAGCGTCTTTACCCCGGTAAAATCAAGCCTTTTAAACTGTTCCAGCAAACCCAAACTCAACTCGGCAACCTGTCGCTCCGACAACGCCTTACGCTGCCTCATAGCCTCCTTTCTGATCTCCGCTTTCTTCATGTAAAACATCATTATTCTCAACAAAGATATCAACAACCCCAGCAATAACATCACCCCTCATCCCGAAGACCGCATTTTTTAACTGAACCTTTCGCATTAAAATGATGTGTTGCTGAGCGGCCTAGGAAATTTTGTCCCGCGAAGCGGGCAAAAGATTCCAGCCTCGAAGGAGCACATCATTTTACAACCATAGGCACCAAAAAATAAGGCTTCGGGAACCACTCCGAAGCCTCAATCAACCTAAACCTAAAACTAAACTATGAAAATTCTTATTTTACTCTTTCTACGTAATCACCTGTACGAGTATCAATCTTAACCTTATCGCCCTGATTGATAAACATAGGCACTTTGATCTCTACGCCTGTCTCTACGGTCGCATACTTCAATGCATTTGTAGAAGTATCTCCTTTTACAGCAGGCTCAGAGTACGTTACTTCCAATTCCACATGAGAAGGCGTTTGCGCCATGATCGGCTCATCACTTTCAAATGCGATGATCACGTTCATGCCTTCTTTCAAAAAGCGGACACTTTTACCGAATAATACCTTAGGGATATTGAACTGCTCAAACGTGTTGTTGTCCATCACCACCAATGCATCACCATCTTCGTATAAATACTGATAGTCATTGGTTTCTACACGACAAATTTCTACTTCTTCGTCAACACGAAACCTGTATTCAACCAGTTTACCGGTTTTCACGTTTCGCATTCTAGACTGATAAAAAGCGCGCAGGTTACCTGGTGTACGGTGGATAAATTCCTCAACCTGTACCAGTTCTCCGTTGAAGCGAAGGATGTTGCCGTTTTTTATATCTGATGCTTTTGCCATTTTCCTGAAATTGCGCCCATACTACCGGCCCTTTTTCGTGCCGCAAAGGTACAGACTATTTTTTAATTATACAATACCTATTTTAAAATTATTTTTAGCTCCTCTCAAAGATAAATCTTATCCCTTAAAATCCGCCATCTCAACAAAATGATTACAAAAGGAATATTCGTCTTCCTGATTAGATCCAACCACGACAAGCCTGTCTGAAGTGAACCTGCCGATCAGTTGTTGATACCAGGCCAGTCCTTGTTTGTCTAAATTCGATGCCGGCTCGTCCAGAACAAGCACAGGCGTGTCCGAACACAAGGCCAGCACTAGTCTTGTACGTTGCTTCATACCTGAAGAAAAGTATTTAAGAGGCCTGTGCCGCGCATTAGAAAGCTCCAGTATCTCAAGCACAGATGCCTGGTCCAGGCCGGGATAATAACCCTTAAAACGAAAATGAAATTCGACCGTTTCTTCGAGTGTAAACTCCTCAATAAGGTCGAGGTAAGGCGCTGCAAAACTTACGTACCGGTAGAAATCCTCTATCCGCAAATCCTTTTGCTGATGCACATATTTCAGTTCGCCTTCCGACAAAGATAAACTGCCCAGAATCACGCTTAACAACGTAGACTTACCCGAGCCATTTGCACCGAGAACAGCATAAGACTGGCCAGACACAAAGCGATAAGATAAATTACGGAATACCCATTCCTGGTTAAACCTTCTGCCCGCCTTGTCAAGCAAGATCTCCATGCGGTTTAGCTACCCGAACCGAAGCCCTTCATCACCCCCCTGTTCGAGTTGCGGATAAAGTCAACGATCTCGTCGCGGATCTCCGTAGGCGCAAATTCTGCCTCTATCATATCCAGCGCCTTGGTCACATTGTTATGCTTTACAAAAAGCACCCGGTAAATCTCCTGAATCTCGTTGATTTTCTCAGATGAAAAGCCCCTTCTTCTTAAGCCCACAGAGTTGATCCCGGCATAAGAAAGCGGCTCCCGCGCAGCCTTAACGTAAGGAGGAACATCTTTACGAACCAAAGAACCGCCTGTAACGAAAGCATGAGCACCTACTTTTACAAACTGATGTATGGCCACAAGTCCGGCCAGAACCACATAGTTACCAATAGTAATATGCCCCGCCAACGTTGTGCTGTTCGAAAAGATGCAGTAGTCGCCCACTTCGCAATCATGCGCAATGTGCGAGTAAGCCTGGATCAGGCAATTGCTCCCAATCACCGTCTTCCACTTATCCTTCGTCCCGCGGTTAATCGTTACACACTCCCTGATGGTCGTGTTATCACCTATCTCAGCCGTTGTTACTTCTCCGGCAAATTTAAGGTCCTGCGGAACGCCGGAAATAACCGACCCCGGGAACACCCGGCAATTCTTTCCGATCCGCGCGCCGTCCATGATCACCACATTAGAGCCTATCCAGGTACCCTCTCCGATCACCACATCCTTATGAATCACTGCAAAAGGCTCGATAACTACGTTGTCAGCAATTTTAGCCTGCGGGTGTATATACGCTAATGGTTGTATCATGACGGAACTTCAGTGTCTTTAACTTTAACGATCTGTGCCATCATCTCTGCTTCTACCACAACTTTACCGGCTACCATTCCCACGCCCTTCATTTGGGCTATGCCCCTTCTGATAGGCTCCATCAAATCACATCTGAACACGATCGTATCTCCAGGAGAAACCTGGGCCCTGAAACGTACATTATCGATCTTTAAGAACAAGGTCAGGTAGTTTTCAGGATCAGGTACCGTGCTCAGCACCAGCACCCCGCCGGTCTGCGCCATAGCCTCAATCTGAATAACCCCGGGAAAAACCGGAGCGCCAGGGAAGTGCCCTTTAAAAAACTCCTCGTTCATAGTCACATTCTTCACCCCAACCACATGTGTTTTCGAGAGTTCGAGGATCTTATCGATAAACAAAAAGGGCTGTCTGTGCGGCAGAATATTCATGATCTGCACGGTGTCGTAAAGCGGCTTAACCGTTGGATCGTACACGTGCTGTACCTTCTTGTTCTTTTCTTTTTTAATAGCTGCTTTAATCTTCTTGGCAAAGGCAACGTTTGCGGCGTGACCAGGGCGCGCCGCCATGATATGGCCCTTCAGGTGAACCCCTACCAGCGCAAGATCGCCGATCATGTCGAGCAGCTTATGACGGGCCGGCTCATTCTGATAACGCAGTTCCATATTGTTCAGGATACCCTGCGGCGCTACTTCCATGGCTGTGCGGTTAAAGATCGTAGCCAGGTGATCCAGCTCATCTTTAGTCACCTCCTTATCCACAATCACAATCGCATTGTTCAGGTCGCCCCCCTTAATTAAGTTGTTCTGCAACTGATACTCCAGTTCATGCAAAAAACAGAAAGTCCGGCAGGAAGCGATCTCCTTTTTAAACTCTGCAATGCTTGTAATGCCCGCGTGCTGACTGCCAAGCACCGGCGAATTATAATCGATCATGCAGGTAAAGCGGTAATCGTCCAGCGGCATCGCTACAATCTCCACCTTCCTGTCGGCCTCGGTATAGGTAATATTATGCGGAATCTGGAAATACTCACGATCTACCGCCTGCAGTTGAGATCCCGCCGCCTCAAGCGCTTCAATAAACTGTATGGCACTGCCGTCCATAATCGGCGTTTCAGGCCCGTCCAGCTTAATCAGCACATTATCCAGGTCCATACCCACTAAAGAAGCCATCACGTGCTCCACTGTGCTTACGCTGGCCCCGTTTTGTGATATCGTCGTGCCCCTTGCGGTATCCGTTACGTTATCGCAATCCGCGTCAATAACCGGCTCTCCCGGCAAATCTATTCGTTGAAACTTAAAGCCGTGGTTTTCAGGTGCCGGACAAAACGTAAGTGTTACGTTTGCCCCTGTATGCAAGCCTACTCCCGTTACCGATACCTCGGTTTTTATCGTCTTTTGCTTAACATTCATGCTATTCTCTTGGTCTATTTTGTGTTCTTTAATGCGGTTAGCTCCTTAATTTTTGCCTCGAGCGCTGCAATCCTTTTTTCTACAGACGGAAGCTGTCTGAATATGACAGAAGCACGCATCCATTCGCGCAGCGGCTGCGCCGGACTACCGTGCCATTGTTTGTTTTCTTCTTCGATGTTGAAATTGATCCCCGCCTGGGCACCGATCTGCGTACCCTTAGCCAACGAAAGATGCCCTGCTATGCCCACCTGACCGCCAATCACCGCACGTTCACCTATTTTGGTACTGCCGGATATTCCCGACTGGGCGGCAACCACCCCATGCGCACCGATATCTGCATTATGCGCCACCTGGATCAGGTTATCGAGTTTTACACCCTGGCGTATAAATGTAGAGCCCATCGTTGCACGATCAATCGTAGTGTTGGCACCAATCTCCACATCATCCTCCACCACCACATTGCCAATCTGGGCAATCTTGGAATAAGTACCATCAGCCTGCGGGGCAAAGCCAAAACCATCGCTGCCAATCACCGCATTCGCATGAATCAGCACACGGTTTCCGACCACACAATTATGATAAATTTTAGCCCCCGCATATAATGTACAATCCGAACCAACCTTCGTGCCCTGCCCGATATACACCTGCGAATTGATCTTGGTATTGTCGCCGATCTCCGCATTCTCTGCGATATAAGAGAATGCCGCCACGTAAACATTGGCGCCGATCTTAGCTGTTGGATGAATAAAAGACGGTTGCTCTATGCCACTCTGCAAACGCGACTGGTCTACAGCCTCATTGTAGCGCTCCAGGAGCATGGAAAAAGCACTATACGGATCCGCCACTTTTATCAGTGTGCTCTTAACAGGTTGTGAGGGCACAAAGTCCCTGCTCACAATCACTGCCGAAGCACTTGTGCTATACAAAAAATTCTCATAGCGCGGATTAGACAAGAAACAAAGGGAGCCAGATTTACCGTCTTCAATCTTCGAAAGCTCACTTACTTTTGCATCTTCATCACCCTCAATGGTTCCGTCGATAAATTCGCTAATCTGCTTGGCAGTAAATTGCATTTTACAAAGTTAAATGTTAAATTGACATGAACAAATAAACTAACGGCGCGTTAAATCGACGCAGGATAGCATAAAATATACTTTCTAACGGTTTTATCGAGCGATTCGATATTCGACAGGTCGGAAGCTTTTGCAATATCAGTAGTTTGGTTATTTTTCATTAATATACTAATTCTTCCGCTTCCCGGATCGTACGCCCTGTTCGTAATGACATCCGTAAACACAAAATATTCCGCCTCTTCGGCCGTCAATTCCAGCTTTTCCATGGCCTGATCACGGATATTCAGCACCCGCAGCGGATCGGGAGCCTTGTTGCTAATCTCCACCTTATACAGATGGCGGTTTATCATCATGCTGCATAACGCCGACAGCACCTTGTCTTCATGCCCGCTCCAAACCTTCACCGCAGCAAAAATATCCTGATCATCAAGCTTCAAAAACTCCTTCAAATGACTTTGATCCTTAAAAAAATCCGCACTGTTCAGGTTCCGCGTAAGGAAATAAGCCAGGGAAGGCGTAGCAAACAGTTCTGCACCTGAAACAGCCAGCAATTTCGCCCGCTTTAAGATCTGCACCAGCATCATCTCGCCCGAAACGACCGTTTTATGCAGATACACCTGCCAGTACATCAGTCGACGCGCCACCAGAAACTTTTCAATGGAATAAATCCCCTTCTCCTCAATAACCAGCTCATCATTAAGCACATTAAACATCTTGATGATCCGGTCGGAACTGATCACACCCTCGCTCACGCCCGTAAAAAAGCTGTCCCTGTTCAGGTAGTCCATCCGGTCCAGATCCAGCTGACCAGAAACCAGCTGCGCAAGAAAAGGCTTGTGGTACTGCCCCTTAAAAATCTGAATAGCGCCGGTCAGCCTTCCCTCAAACTCCTCGTTCAGTCGCTCCATCACCAGCATCGAAATAGCCTCGTGCCTGATACCATGTACAAGCGAGTGCTCCAGGGCATGCGAAAAAGGACCGTGACCAATATCATGCAGCAAGATCGCCACCGTAGCGGCCTCTTCTTCCTCGGCGGTGATGTGCTGACCTTTATTCCGCAGCACCTCAATAGCCAAACCCATCAGGTGCATGGCGCCAAGGGCATGATGAAACCGTGTGTGCAATGCGCCAGGGTAAACCAGATGCGTCATGCCCAACTGTTTAATATATCTAAGCCGCTGAAAATAAGGATGAGAGATCAGGTCGAAGACGAAAGCTGAAGGTATATTAATGAACCCGTAAACCGGATCATTTATAATTTTCTTTTTGTTCAATAGGTGAAATAAATTTATACGGTACAAAAATTGCTATTTTTATTCACAACTCAAACTATCCGATACATGCAGGAGACCAAGATTCTATGGGCCGATGACGAAATTAACCTGTTAAAGCCGCACATCCTTCTTTTAAACGAGAAAGGCTATCAGGTAACCACCTTTACAAACGGCAACGACGCCCTCGAAGCATTTGGCAAAGAACATTTCGACCTCGTGTTTCTCGATGAGAACATGCCCGGACTAAGCGGACTGGAAACGCTGACGGCCATAAAGAACCTGAACAATGATATCCCGGTAGTCCTCATTACCAAAAGCGAAGAAGAAAACCTGATGGAAGATGCCATCGGCTCCAAAATTGATGATTACCTGATCAAGCCGGTAAACCCCAAGCAAGTATTGCTCACCATCAAGAAGCTGATCGACAATAAGCGCCTCGTTAGCGAGCGCACCTCGATGGCCTATCAGCAGGATTTCAGGCGACTGGGCATGACCTTAAACGACAAGCTTACCTACGAGGAATGGGTTGATGTGTACAAAAAACTGGTATTCTGGGAACTTGAGCTCGAAAAGCTCGACGATCCGCAGATGCACGAAATCCTCACCATGCAGAAATCGGAGGCCAATGCACAGTTTTCCAAGTTCATAGAAGACCACTACTTAGGCTGGGTAAACGGTCAGGATCAGGCCCCTTTACTGTCCAACGAGCTGCTCAAGAAAAAGGTGTTCCCGCTCATCAACAGTACCACACCTACCTTCTTTATCCTGATAGACAACCTTCGGTATGACCAGTGGCGCATCATAAACCCGCTCATAACCGAATATTTCCGGCTGGAAGAAGAAGACATTTACTCCAGCATCCTGCCCACGGCAACGCAATACGCTCGGAACGCTATTTTTTCGGGGCTTATGCCGCTGGAGATGGAAAAACGCTTCCCGGGGCTTTGGCAAAACGACGATGATGAAGGCGGCAAAAACATGCACGAAGAAGCATTTCTGGCCGACCAGATCAAGCGCAGCTTGCGAAAAGACTGCAAGTTCAGCTACCATAAAATCCTGACCTACGACGATGGCCGGGCACTTAACGACCAGCTGAACAACCTGCTTAAAAACGAATTCAACGCCATTGTGTACAACTTTGTCGACATGCTTTCCCATGCACGTACCGACATGCAGATGATCCGTGAGCTGGCCAACGACGACGCCGCATACCGCTCCCTCACCCTCTCATGGTTTGAGCATTCCCCGCTGTACGACCTGCTGAAACGCCTGTCGCAGAAAAACGTCAAGGTTGTCATCACCACCGACCACGGCACCATCCGGGTAAAAAACCCAAGCAAGGTGATCGGCGATCGTAACACAAACACCAACCTGCGCTACAAGCAAGGCCGCAATCTGAACTATAACGCCAAAGAAGTCTTCCTGATCAAAAACCCGCACGAAGCCCACCTGCCCAAAATCAACATCAGCTCCAACTATATCTTTGCGAAAGAAGACAAATACTTCGTGTACCAGAACAATTACAACCAGTTCGTCAACTATTACAACGAAACCTTCCAGCACGGAGGCATTTCCCTGGAAGAGATGATCATACCTATTGTAACATATACGACGAGGTAATGAATCGCCCCTCTTGCAGTCGTTATATTATTTTAAAGTAGACAACAACTCCCTTAATCCGATTACAGTAATGTTATGCGCCGTAGGATAGCTTTCCCCTTCAGGAACGACAATGTAGCTCCGGTCTGGCTGAAGGTCATCAATACAGCTTAAGAAGCCTCTTGACACAGACGGAACGTTCGACAGCTTAATTTCTATACACACCACCGGTCTGATGCCGTCAACCAAAACTAAATCACATTCTGCTCCCGCCTGAGTGCGGTAAAAGAACAGGTCGAGGTGAGCCGGCTTAGTCTGATAGATTTGCTCCACTACATAGCCCTCCCACGAGCTGCCCGCTACCGGATGGCCCAGCAACGCATCGAAAGAAGGAATATTTAGCAATCTGTGCAAAATACCCGTATCACGAATATATGTTTTAGGAGATTTGACCAGCCGCTTTTTTGCGTTAACAAACCAAGGCTGTAATCTCCTCACCATATAACCTCCTTCCAGAAAATCCAGATACTTCATCACCGTGGTTGCGCTTACACCCAACGAACGCGCAAACACCTCAGCATTTAACAAGTTTCCATTAGAGTGCGCTAGCATACTCCAAAAATTACGCAGGGTAACGGGCGACAAAGCCACACCAAACAACATCGCCAGATCCCTTTCCACATAACTCCGGATAAAGTCATTCAGCCACGCTTTACTATTCTCGTCATCAGTTGCAAGCAAAGCTTCAGGAAATCCCCCTTTAAACCAATGCGCTCTATAATTGAACTCGTTCTCTAGCTCTGTAATGCCAACCGGAGTAAGCTCCCTGTACGATATACGACCCGCCAGCGACTCCGACACTCCTCTCACCAATAGCGGCGATGCAGAGCCCAAAAGAACAAACCTCCCAGGTTTCCTATTGGCATCAATCAGCGGACGAAGTATGGAAAATACAGATGGCATCAGTTGTATCTCGTCGATAATTACCAGCGAATCCTCATACTGGCTCAGATAAGCATACGCATCGGCCAGCCTGGCCTGATCCGCAGGGTTCTCCATATCGAGATAAACATACTGCCGGTCATCCGAAGCCAGGTTTTTAGCCAAAGTAGTTTTACCCACCTGTCGCGGACCTAAGATCGCCACAGCAGGGGATTGACTTATTCTCTTTTTAATTTCCGCCTCAAGATTCCTCTTAATCATGATTCAAAGATACCGATTAACCTAGTAAATCCCAACTTTAAGTTTGGATTTACTAGGTTACTGCACTTTTACAAGGATACCCTTCATCTTATCCGCCTGGTATATCTTCTTGGAGAACGCAACATAATCTTTGTATTTCTCTGCCGCGTAAGTACGGTTTGTCATCGTTTTACGGCGCGTATACACCAAGGCATTATCCTTTGCAACTACGCTGGCCGTATACTTTCCGAACTCAGACTCAATGACCACATCCTTTGGTACAAACTCAACCTTGTAACCTTCCGGCAAGGTGTATATGATCTCCTCATCGTCGTCATAACTGTATTTAACAATGAAGGGCGTCTTTCTCACTTCCGAAAACTCCGGAGCAGAGCGTTGCTGCTGCAACAGGTTCAGCGTCAGAAACAACTTATCCGCACCCTTGGTGAGCAACTGCGACGACTTCATACTTAGCTTTTCCTGCATCACAGGCTCGCCCAAATCGGGCTGTACATAGCTGATATCGCCCAACTGAATATTCGGAATGCTCAACTCCTGAAGAAGCTTTTTGCGGCGATCCGTCGGATCAACGATCAGCATACTCATATTGTCTTCGTACTGCACACAGCCATATCTGGTATTAATGCTGATGTCTGCGTCCCCTTCACCTTTCAGCCTTACCGCTACCTGCCTCTTCAAAAAATTCTGCGCAGGGCGATATGCAGGCGTACGCGCCAACTGACCGCCTTTCTCTGTCACAAGCAACACCGTCCTATCAGAGTTTCCCTCCCCAATATAACCTGGAGGCAGATATCTGCTGGTACACTCCAGCCATACCGAATCTTTTTCCATTGGAACACACAAGATCATATGATTGCCCTGACTTATACTGGCAAATGATGAATCAAAAGAAGGCAAATCATGGCCTATGACCACCAGATGTGAACGGATTCCAACAGCTTCCAGCATCGCCTTCATGTAGTTAGAAAGGCCCTTGCAGTCGCCATAGTTCACAGCCGACACTTTTTCAGCAGAAATTGGCTGATATCCCCCAATACCAAGCTGAACGCCAACATATCGCGTATTTTGTTGCAGGTACCTGTACAGCACCGCTATTTTTTCCCGGTCCGACTTACAATCCTTCGTCAGGTTCGAAACATTCGCCCGCACCACATCCGGCAATTTTTGCGCATCCTTACTCAGGCCGTACATCCATAAGCCCAATTGCTCCCAGTTCTCAATGCTGGCTTTAGACTTATCATAATCGAACAAATTCGGCGCCGGCTTTACCCAAGGCGTAATATGATTGAGCCCTGCACTCATCGGCTCATACTCAAGCGCCTTCACCTGTCCGCAGCTCCAGGTATATTGAACCTTATCTTTCAGCGTAACAGAATCTGCCTTTAAACCCTGTCCCTGCTGATAACGAAACTTCAGGCTTCCCGGCACCGTAAATACAAAGCTCGACTTTTCGACCGCCATATTCCAGGCGTTTACAGGAATCCACGCGGGGTAAGTCCGGATCCCGTTGTAATCGACAGCATAACTGTATTCCACGGTGTACGGATAAACGGAGTGACTGAAGTCCGCGTACTTTACCCGATCGTCCTGATACAATGTGCCCTCCGACACGGCGCTCCTGTCCGAGAAGTCGGATGCCTTATACGTCCGTATCTTTTTACCCTGAGCATCGTAAACTGTCGCCTTAAGGTTATAGACATTGGAAAATTTATCATAATGCTCATACATCACCGCAGCCTCTTCACCACCCTTATTCAAAATGGTTGCTACCATTTTGTAAGTCATTGTAGCGCTCGAAGTACTCTTGACTTCGTAGCGAAGCTCTTCATTCCGGACCACTACCGACGCTCCCCGAAGCATATCTACCGCAATATTACTTACAGGATACGTCTCCTGTCCGACCGCCCTGCAAAGACACAACGCCAGGGCAAACAGCAAACTCAACTTTCTCATATTTTCTTTAACACAATCTGCTCCGCCTGCTTACGGACGATATTCTTAAACAATTCCTTTAACCCATGATACTCTTCATGCGTAAATACGGGCTTTTTAATGGCTATCTTACTCAAGATTGTAAGCACTTTACCCTCCATAGCACACATAAATGTAAATGAAGCAACGTCGTCCGGAAGCGATACCTTTTCATTCTTAGGCATCGTTTGAATCTGATAGCCCTCAGGAAGTTCCACCATGATACGGTAATTTTCCTCATTAGGGTAAGCAAAGTCGACCGGAAACTTCCGCTCTTCCAGCTTAAAGGGGTTTTCTTTTGTTTGCTCAAACAGCAGAGGTAAAAAATAAGCTATTTCCCCAGCCTCCTCCACATTGTCTTCAATGCGGACATCCATACTTTCCAAAAGCGGCTCCCCCGGCTTGTCCAGATTCGTGATCTCATAGTTTGCAATACCCATGCCTGGCCTGTCTGCCCGGTATCCCTTCAGATATTCATCCTGACTGCCCGCTGAAATAAACCTGTTTCGGTGCCTCAAGCCCGCATACTGACTCGACGAGAGGTAGAGCTTACCGCCTAGCAATTTCCCGCTTTCATCAAGTTTAAGATTATAGGTAATGTTGCTCCTGCTCATTTTTTCGTCATCTACAGAAATCCACTCAGAAGTCTCATTGTCGAGATCCACTTTCAATCCCTGATGGTTCAGGTTCTCAAAAGAGACCAATCCAGGCGCATGATTCCTGTCGGTGGCATCCAGAAACACACGTTTCCCATTGGTTTGAGCGGCAACAATCACATTATCAAAACCGCTAAGCATAGGCAGTCCCGGATGCGTTCCGTTGCTGCGTGTGCTCAGCAAAACGGGATAACTCTCAATTCCAGCCTCTTTAAGAAGTGCGAGCAATAACAGATTAATATCGGCCGAAGTCCCTGTTTTTTTATCGAATACCACCTTAGGGTTGGTCTGAGAACTAAACAGCCGCGTTTCCTCATTCCACTTCATGTTGGATTTAACGTAGTTAAAAACCTCCACCATTGCAGTGTCCTTATTACCGCTGATCTTCAGTCCTTCTTTAAACAGGGCCTTGGCGAAAGAGCGCCTATCGATAAAACGGCCGAAATTCTCGTCATCTTTCAAAACTTTAACAACCTTTGGCCAGGAACCCGAATAATCCTCGTAAGCCCGCCCCGGAATCGTAATAGAAGCCAGTTCAAACTCCACTTTACTTACATGATCCTCTATGGTCGTGATAAAAGGCTCAGTCTTAAGTCCGGGCACACTGTCGGCGTGATAATGCATATGGAGACAGTCGACATTCTCCTGTCCGCCATCGAAATAAAAATTTTTCAACACATATTCCTGGGCAGGGTTAAGATAAATATACCCCCCACCATTCACCCTGTACCTGTAAGCCTTTGGGATGGTAACATCGTATTGCGAATACAGCGTCGGAATAGTTCGTTGAAAATACCAGGGTCTGAGCGTAAAAAGGAAATCAGAAACAATCCTGTACTTATATTCTATGATGGAGCCCTCTTTCACATTAGGCAAGGCAAACTTTCTTATCGTCGAGTTTTTATCTGTCCTTTCTGTAAACTTCGCGTCTTTATCAATTGTTGAAACCACCATTTTACCATCCTCGCCCAGGTTATATGTTGCCGCCTCCATATTTCGCAGAGACGTGCCAGTACCCCCGGTCTGGTAAAACGGGAGCTCCAGGTTTCCGTAACTATACCCCTCCTTATTTAGAATCTTAAACCGGGTATGCCGGTCGAAAACGTACATCAGCCGACCGTTCGGCTTAAACTCGAAAGAGCCACTCCCCACATCAAACAAAACAACAGCCGATGCTGCCGAATCCTGACCAGAAACTGTGGTAGCAAATTCTTTGGGGTCAACGTTCCCGAATTTAAATGATTTTGATTTTATGGCCTTTTGACCAAAAGCAGCGCAGCAAGCAGATAGCAGCAAGCATACCGTGAGACGTTTAGATGGTTTCATTGAGCGAGTTATACGTCACTAATGTAAATAAAATTTCAGAAAGAAACGCGCTTATCATGTTCCAAGTGTACCGCAGCTTACCATTTCGCCAGTACCATTGTCCATATTGTATTTAATAGACAATTTGACCAAATTTGTCCCTGGCGTCCATCCGTTCCAAAAGGAAAGGCGAAAGACATTGCAGCAAAATAAATTAGATATGCTTACAGTACGCCCACAATACAAAACCGACAACGCAGGTAAAAAAATATCTGTGGTGCTCCCCATGAAGGATTTTAAAGCCATTATGGAAGACCATCCTGAATTTGTTCATTCAATTCTTCCATAAACAGAGTAGAGGGCCAAAAACTTTAAGTTTCCTTTCATTCGCGATATCCGGAAGTTCCCATCCAAAAAACCAGAAAGACAGGCAATACTATCGCCAAAATGACCAAAGCACCGCGCAACTTTCTTTGCTGTTCCGTTTCACTATCCTTCCAGCGTTCTGCGAAGCGCCAATATTTGCCTTTATAGCGAAGGTAATTGAGCGTTAATAAGATAACACCTATAGCTATACCAACCCCACCGCTACTGTTAACATGTTTGGCTGTTTCAGATAGTCCAAAAATCATTCTCAAAATTGAAAACACAAATGCTCCAAATGTGAGCCCTTGAATCATACTTACAGTACAAACAGCTCGAAAAGCATCAATCCCATCTTTCTTATAAAAGAACTTTGCAACCCTGTAAAATATGTAATCGAATACTATCATTATGAGTAGTTCTTAGCCAACCGATAAAAATTCTGTTTGGTAAAAACCTTTTCGTCCTCAATAGGCAAAGTCAGATCATTAATTAACAGGCTGGTAATTGTAAACCTCTTTCCGTTCTTCAAGAAAAGAACAACATGGCTATATTCCTCCCAAGGCGCTACACCCGACCTATTTGCGAACTTGTTACACGACATTGACCTTACCATCTTTTCTATATCATCAATCTTAAAGGTTGTCGTTACTCTTCGGTGGTAAATCTCAATTACTCCTTCGGAGGGCCAATAACGGACTATATCCCCGCGATTTACTAAATAATAATTAACATGAACAACTACCGTAGGCAAGACAAACATGACTATCACGCCGATTCCACCTATAGACCCTGCATCAGGATCAGAATTTGGTCTCCATTTTTTGTATAACCAACCGCCATTTAACCCAATAATTAAACCCAAAAAGATCAGCCATCCGTTATCAAGATGACTTTTTAAAGTCATCTTATATTCTTCCATATCTTCCATAGTTAGCGTTAAACATAATGCTTTTGCTGCGAAAAGGGTGGCCATTTTTGCTGAAACACCCACAGATTCCCGAAGGCAAAGGTTGTCCATAATTACCAGCTACCTATTAAATATATAAGAATATAGCCCTGCTGATGCAAAACCAAAGATAATGATAATCCATACCATTATTTTTATGGATACATTGTCCCACTTAGAGCCTTTAAGGCGGTCATATATGGCCTTGTATCTCGTATTATAAACAAATAGGTAAAAAAACATCGCTAAACATACCAGAAAGACCGTAAAACAAACTTCTATCGATAGCCTATTTCCGGTTAAGCTATAATTAAGAAGAGAAACTGCTGTAAGAACTAAACACCCCAAAGAAGTGCTCGTTATACAATATGCTGTTAAATAAGGAATGTCACTTTTATAACTACCATCTTTATAATAAACGTTATAGACATGGAAGTACATTACCTTTAGTACGTTCATTACAGATCAAAAGCTATAGACTGCCGTATTTCTGATACTTCATTAACAAAATCACAAAAAAACATGCAGCAAATGTAAAAATGATATAGAGAATGCAAATGAATTATTTAGCACTATTGTCATTATCTCGTATACGCTTAAAAACTTGCTCATACTTTTTCCCTCGGTAAAGCAAAAAATAATTAGCGCCAATCAAACTTAGCAAAATGAAAATAGCATTAAAGTTCAGGCTTGCTTCCTTATGCAAAACAAAATACGTTATGCCGTAATACCCGGTCATAAAGTTCAATAAGACTAGTAAAGCGCTTCCGTTTAACGAATAAATAAATGGATCAGCATCTCTGCGTTCGTAAAAGCGATATATGAAATAATTTAGGTAATAAAACAACCCCATGACTTATTTTAATTTACTAATAGGTCATAAATGAGCCCTACCTATAGGGGCAAACTTAGAAATCCCTTGGTTTGCACAAATGAAACTACAGTTGATATTTCCCTCAGCCAACACCGGTCAAATTAGTATGCCGTTAACTACTCCATGTACTAATGCCACCGCTAGAGCGCTAAGAGCACTGATCATTGAATAAATCAAGGCATACTTGATATTTTGCTTTCCATATTTTTTTATTAGCTTTTCATACCTATCGTTATGAAAGATTAAAAAGTAATTCAAAACCACAAAGGGAGACGCAAAACTTATTGTGAAATTAAAAAAATCATCCAACAAATGTCCTGGAAACAGATTAAGCTCAGTCAAAGGAAGACTAACGTCGGCAAGGTATTTTATTGCCATAAATACCACCCAGAAATTAAGAGAATTCATATGCGTATTGATAAAAAACACAGTCCAGTTCCAATTTTTATTCCGTGGATTATGTTTTTTAAAACTCAGAATCGCATCAACCCATATCAAATAATAAATATTTTTCACTTCAACATCTATTAGCTATTTAAAATACTTTGAATCATCACTTCCAAACCATTTCCTGGGTCCATAACTTCCTCCGAGAGAAGAAGCAACATCCCACAGCAATCGTCCTGTTCCATAAACCATTACAGCTTCTCCAACATACGGTATCTGTGCCCCCGTGTAGTAACTGGCTGCTGACGTCATAACTCCAACTATACCCACCCCCGCGTCTATGTTAAATTTAAGCTGCCGGCTTAGTATTGAATATTTTTGTGTAATCTGTGGTCAAAGTAATTGTGCCGTCAAAATAGCTCTTCTGTAGTTTATTTCCAGTACCATCATAAAAATAGCTAATAGTCGTCTTGAAACTAGGTACCCGGTCATCAGAAAATATCAGCAAGTACTGACAATGCCGACCTATAACTTGACGGCATTGTAGCAAGTTTTATAATTGATGGGAATTATTCAGGAGAACAGATGTTTGGAAGAGGTGTTAATTTAAACTGACAACAGTTCGCATTACACTTCCTCGGATCGATATGAGCGACGTTTATTTAGCAAATATCAAATCTCCATTTTTATATAGTCCCGCTAAAAGCATCAAACCAAAGCTGATTCCATAATACACAACGAATGCTAGCACAGGGTGCAATCCTGCACCGCGAACACGCTCTTGTTTTTCATGCTTCTCCAGAATTCTTTTATACCTTCCTTTATATGAATAGTAGAAAAGAATCACTAAGACTAATCCTATTGCAAAGGGAAGCTTATATTCTTTATTAAAAGACACATCTGCCCAACCTAACGCCTCTAAGAACAAAAGCACTGTAAATATATTAAACATCACACATACCACAACAAATACAATGGCTCCTAGTACTGGCATATTATCGAAGTTTCTTGATCTTACCGCCAACTGATATCCTTTAAAAAAAAGGTGATTATAAATCCACATAACTTTTCTTCTACTTCATTCTATTTTCTATAAAATTATAGTAAGAATCCCAAAAAAAATAATCGGCCACTCCGATACCTGCTGCCACCCCCCAGCCAACAACAGGTATAAAACTCCTTGTTTCCATTTTTTCCGGAATACCCATCTTAGTGGGCACTGTCTTTAATAACCTTATCAGCAGCGTTCTTTCAAATGTTTTTAAGATGCGTCAAATCCCCTAAGGACTTAACAGTTTGATTATAGAGCTTTTTGTTGAAATGTGGCTCGTCCAAAAAGAAATACCAAAATCCGGAAATATCATCCACACTTTTCGTCCGCAAAATTGAAACGAACTCCCCTGGCCTTTCAGAATAAAATTTTCTCAGCCCCTTCTGAAAGTAATTTACCGCATCCGCATCCCAATGCCCATTTTTTGATATCGATATTAGCTTATTGATAGCTTGATCTTGTCGTACAGCAATAACTGAGACGAAAAATGCACTAATATATTTTTCAGATGTTGAAAATAAAGGGGCTTCGCCTTTAACATCATCAAATCCAAAGACACGTTGAAACGTATTGAACGAAGACGGGAATTCTCGAAAAAACCGAACTCTCGTCTCGGCTGCCCCGTCAACTTGAACATCGGCAAAGGCCTTTTTCAAACCGCTCAAATCTTGAGTTTGCCCTCTCCAGACACAAACTAAGGCCAGCGATACACCTAACAATAACCTATTTAATATCTTCACTTTGTTATTATTGATATTCTACCGTGAAAACAAGGTCGTTTAAATCATCATCAGCGTATCCATCATTACAGTTGTAAGTTCTTACACCGTCTTTTTCTTCTATGTACATAGCACCGCCATTATGCCAATAGTGGGTCGTTCCATATTCGGTCTGCCAAACATTGTAAGTAACAAGCACTTTGTCTTTTGACTTAACCAACAACTGTAATTCTTTAGGCGCTGTATCTTCCCAAAGAACAATTTTTGTAGGTAACTTCTGACCGTTAACTTCAAACTCTCCTTTAGTTTGAAATACAATTCCCTGTTTCCATTTACTATTTGTTGATAGAAAATTAACCTTCAAGACAACCTTACTTGACGGCAAATTAATTCTATCAACCATTCGCAATTCCTTGCCTTGATACATTATTGGCTGACCCTTAACTTCTATAAATAATTTCTCAAATTCCATAGGGCCTTATATAAGCAGTATTCTAATCCAGGATGCTTTGTAAATCCAACTTGAGCTGGTCCATGTTTGTATCAAGCTTCTTCTGCTTCACCACTTCAGCCAGTAAATCTAATTTCTGTAAAATGGATTGCTTTAGAAATCGGTATCTATCTTTCTCGGACTTGCTGAAAAAATTTTCAGCATTTATGATTATCGGAATGCCGATTGATTTCTCTCGCTTTCGGTAATTTTCGATCGGCTTTAGAAGTTGCATCTCTATCGGGAGCGGGTTCACATAGAATTGGAATAAAGCCAGTTTTAAGTCTTTGCCATAATCTTCATGATTTAATCTATTCAGTACGTCACATATACCTCTATCTCCCCAGATATAAGCTCTAAACGTATTCGCTAAGTTGCTAAAGTCCTGCTCGTTTAAATCCAAGTCAAAGCCTATCCTAAAAAAGCAACCAAAAATACTATTTTTCACATCCATTTTTGAGATTGTCTTAGGGTTTGCGATAGCATAAAATAAATATATCCATTTTATCTGACTTCAATCTATGCAAGACCATGGCTGTGTGCTCATAGACTATAATCGCCTTCACTAAATACCTTTTAATGATTCCAAGTCACCTATCATATCATAATTATAGACCAGCCCAGTATCGGTGTTTAAATAGAAAAGATGTCCATTCTTATAATTAGGTTCGTGAATTATGTTTGTACTCATTATTTTTTTTGAAATTATTTGCTTCTTGTACGTCACCCAGCCTATTTCATTTATCACATCTAAGTCTGTTTGCAATTTTCTTGAAGTCAGCACTAAAATTTCCGGTTCAAAATTTTCAATGATTAAATCAATTACCTGACGCGATTTAGAAAAGCCCAATAATCGCTCCTTCGCTGCTCCTTCGGCCGGAATTTTTACTAAACAATTGTTACTAATCCTTGGCGAATTGCTGCCCAGATTAAATGATACAGAACTCGACTCACGATCGCTTTGCCCGTTCCAAAATCTCAAACTATATCCAATTTTTCTGTGGCCCTCAAAATCTAAGTCGTTTTTCTTGACGCCAACTAAAAAAAGGCGACGCAACTCACCTTGAGTTAACGTTACTTTCTTAGCTAATGCTTCTTCTCTACTCATGCCAGCTTCATAATAATATTGAAATTGGGAATCTAAAGCGGCGAAGCCCTCCAAGACATTTAGCGAAGGCCTTAATATTTCGTCAATACTTTGTTTCCGATTTGACCAATATGCCCCAACATAAAACACGTCATTCATAAAAATCCTAATTATGCGTCACCAAAAGCTCAAACACAATCTTCAACAACGTTTTAAAGTAGGCCTGGGTTCCTTTTGATAAATTCTTCTTTCAAAAGATCGTTAATTTTTTCATCAGTGATCAGGTAATTTGATTTTGAATACAATCGTACGATCATTGACAGGTTCGTCTCCAGAAACGAATTGAGCTTGTTAACCCGTTCGGCATTTGTATCTGTATCATGAACCTGACATTCAATTGGTACTTTAAGAAGTCGCATTAAAGCCGCTAAAGGCGTAGTTTTATCCGGATGATTGTTGTTTGAAAGTTCCACCGTAATATAAGATCTATCGTTTATATAAGTTACCAGTAAATCATTCAGTTGCAGCGTTATATAAAAATTACCAAAGGAAAGCGGGGCGTAATGGTCTTCTATCTTTTTAAAACCATATCGTTCAATTAAAAACTTATATAGCACTTGGCTATTTTCATACGTAAGTACATCTTCCATACTTAAGGTTCTAGACATCCGGTCTTATGCAGGTTCGCATTCATTTTCTTCAGGCCTTATTATTATAAAGTTCCAAATATTTATCGAAAATAACCCCGGCTTTTTCTGAAAGAAGCATTCGAAAATTCGTAAAGTCTGTTCGCTCGTACATTTTTTGATAAACTTGAACAACGATTGTATCTTCAGTATCACCCTTACCGTCTCGGAACGCTTCATTGATAAAATTAGCAGAGTGACTTATAATCACTTCATTATGGAAATTATCGAGTATAAAGCTTCCTAATTCCCCAAGAACTGGATATACCCCATCTTCTGGGCTGAATAACGAATGAAACTCGGGAATATGCTTCTGAATTCTCGATAGTATTCTATTATAATAATCGTCGCTAATTACCTGAAAGTGCATTTTGAATATCGTTTAACAATATGATGCTATTTTGCTATCGGGCCGTCAAAGCATACTCGTTTTTAAGATCTCCGGTTCGGCTGTTCTAACTTGCCTAACTTCCGTTTGCCCCGTTTATTCCAATGGACGGCACCCATTATTTAATTTTACCGGAACTGATTTTATAGCCGATGCTTTTACGTTCCGGTTTAGGCTGGTCTTTTTTGTCTAGCAGTTCATCTAAATATTGGAATACCAATTCCATATTCTTGTCCTGATTATCCAGTTTCCTCTTGATTTTCTCTACTTCGAGACGAAGTTCAGTGTGTTCGCTCAGCATCCGCCTGATGCGAGTAAAGGTTCTGATAATCTGTATATTTACCTCGATGGCTGTTTCGCTGTTAAGCACGCTTGACAGCATAGCGACACCCTGTTCAGTAAAAACATTTGGTGGCTTCCTTAAGCCCATTTTCTCTCTATTGGATATCACATTCTGTGATTTCCAATCCGACAATTCCTCACTGGTCATCCGGAACATAAAGTCGGCAGGAAACCGCTTTTCATTCCGTTTTATAGCCTGATTCAACATACGAGTTTCCACACCATACATTTCTGCAAGGTCTCTGTCCAACATCACTTTATGACCCCGAACCAGGTATATTTTATTAATAATGATGTCTTCGGATACAATAATCGTAGTGCTCATGCATGAAGATGTTTAATAAAGCAAGGAATATTCTCGAGATTAATTGCGCGCTTTTTCATATACATTAATTTAGATGCCCCTAATGTAAATAGAAAAACGAAAACAATAAAATCTACCAGCGAGATCGAAATTCTGCATTAACGCAACCTTCTCTACTTCTTCAGAACTTCCATTAACAATTAGGCGCTATCACAATGCTGATATCGGGGCTAAATACTTCAAGTTTTCAGAACTCCCTATTATACAATATAATTTTCGATCTAAGTTAGACACTTCAATTTCAGATATACCAAAGGTGGTTCTTAATTCGCGTATCTCCGATTGTTCAAATTCAATTTTGATTTGCCCATCCATGTAAACAATCTTATTCTCTTTTGTTAGATAAACATCTTTTAATAAAAAAAGACGCCAAGCTCTTGCGATAAAAAACTGCCCGGACACAATCACAACGTATACTATGTACAGAGGAAGAAGATTAGCATGTATTAACATAAGAAGTATAAGAGAATCAATCAAGATAAGCCCGAAAGGTAACGCTCTGCTTAATAGATATAGATTATCTCTAGAAATTTTTATCATCTTAAAATATTAGATATGATTCCAATTAAATGTTAAAGATAAAGAAATACTATTTTTATTGCTGTTTCTTGAAGCTACCAACAGCAACCTACCTGCCTTGAGAATTTGACCCCTCCGATATCTGCCAGTACCCTATGAATGGCTTCTGAGAGATCAGTTAAATCTGAGCTGGCAAAGATTTCAAAATAAACACTATACCAACCATAGTACACAGAATTACGCTTCCCCATAAGCCAACGTAGTTAGAAAGTGTTGGGCCTTCCCAATTTGTTTTTTCCGACGAAGGCTTATCATTTTTAACACTCCGATATATTAAATAGGCAGCCAATAAAAACCCGATACCAGTGAAAAATAGTTTAAAATCCATTTGCTTCTTCTACTTTACTTTTATCACGCACCCGATCTCTTTTAGATGGCTCACTCCCCATAATCAAACATCACCTCGAATCCTGACCCTGTTGCCGCATTGCCAGTCGTCACACGCTTAACCGGCAATCCGACCGCATTGTAACTGTACTGACTTGTTCTTAATTCACCCCACTCCATTTTTTGGCTGGTCAAATTATTCGGAAGGAAGAAGGCTCTGACATCAAAATTAAAGGAAGTCTTCAAAACACCCGTCCCAATGGTAACGGACAGGAATGGAATTCCGCGGAGCGGGTTCTGTTTGTCATCGAATGTACAGTCCTGCTTCATGTCAGTAACCTGATGAGGCTGGGCTATCCATTCACTTATATTGTCCCCTTCGCTTCCTGGTGCTCTCCAGTAGTCCGGCAAACTACTATTGGGAATCATCCGTGTCACCCTCGGGATATCCCTTACACTGTAATCAAACACGTAAGCAACCCTTTTTAGATTCGTGGGAAGATCTGCAATCTCCACACGGGAGAGCCTGCCGTCCTCGTGGCTGAAGTTCGCCTGGGTACATAACCTTACGGCGCCGTCTGTCGATTGCTCATAAGTCTTGGCGGCGGTTATCTTGCCGGCCGAATACTCGTAATCTGTGTAGACTTCAATACTACCATTCTTATACTGCCGGGTTTGTTTAAGCAGCCCTTTGTCATCAAAATAAAACTCCGTTTTCCGGGATATCTCAGCCTCAACAGTCGTAATCGATTTAATCCTTTGCTGGGATTTTTGCGGATTATCTTTCTTGCATGAGGAAACGCTGGTGCCAATCAGCACTGTCAGAACCAGCGTTAATACTTGTAATGTTCTCATTAGAGCCTGAGCGTCTGTTTTTCGTCCCACTAATGTAATTAGAAAATTTTGACAAAAACAACGCTTTGAAACACTGAAATTAACGCCACTTTTGTACAAATCAACTCCGCAAATGATGAAAGCCATTATATTTAAAGAACCTGGCGAGGCCGGGCAACTGGAATATACCGACCTGCCTGTACCCACAATTGTGCAGGGCGAGGTCCTGATCAGGGTAAAATCGATCAGCATTAACCCTGTCGACGTGAAAACGCGTGCTGGCAAAGGTGTTTATGGGCGCATCAAAGCTGAACAGCCCCTGGTTATAGGCTGGGACGTTTCGGGCGTGGTGGAAGAAAGTCTGAGCGACTTGTTTAAGGCTGGCGATGAGGTGTTCGGGATGGTCAACTTCCCCGGCCACGGCAAGGTTTATGCTGAGTATGTGGCTGCTCCTGCTGCTCAACTGGCGCTGAAGCCGGCAAATGTTTCGCACGGGGAGGCCGCAGCTGCTACGCTGGTGGCGCTTACAGCATGGCAGGCGCTGGTTACGAATGCCCAGGTTCAGCAAGGGCAAAAAGTGCTGATTCATGCGGCGGCGGGTGGCGTCGGACATATCGCCGTGCAGATTGCCAAACATCTGGGCGCGGTAGTCACTGGAACTTCCTCCGCAAAAAACAAAGACTTTGTGTTGTCGCTTGGGGCCAACGAGCATATTGATTATACCAATTACGACTGGAGTGCACATCCGCGTGAGTACGATTTTGTACTGGATACCATTGGCGGCGCAAACATCGATCACTCGCTCGAAGTAACCAAAGAAGGTGGCACCCTGATCAGCATTCCATCCGGACTTAATGAGCAGGTGACGGACAAGGCAAAGTCGAAAGGTGTGAACGGCTACTTCTTCCTCGTGCAATCGAACGGGGAAGACATGAAGCACATTGCTGATCTTCTTGAAACGGGTGTGATTAAGGCACACGTCTCTCAAACTTTCTCATTCGGCCAAATGGCCGAGGCTCACCGGCAGGTGGAAAGCGGAAGAACGGTCGGAAAAGCAATCGTAGCCCTTCCCTAATTTAGCCTGTTAGTTAATCGGCAAGATGCCACTTCGTCTGTGCATGAATGCCAGATAACAGGGGGATAACAGGGGCTTAACAGGGGCATAACCCGGATCAAACACAGCCAAATTCGGGTAAGATCCGGGTTAATCCTCTATAAACTATTTATTAAAATTTTGTTTTCATGCCACTATTCCTTAACTTAGTATAAACCAAGTATCAACGATATGGCGAGAATAAAAAAAGGTATTTTAGGTCCGTTCAGTGGCACAATTGGCACTGCGGTGGGGTATGAATTGAAGGGACAAGGCGTTATGCGCTCCCGACCAAGGGTGAACAAAAAAAGGAAGGTGTCAGATCCCGAGCAATCCAACAGGGATTGGTTTAAGGTGCTCCAGCATTGGCTGCAGCCGATCACGCCATTTCTCAGGATCGGCTTTAAAAACTATGCCGAGACATTCGAGGGTTTTTTAGGCGCCAAATCGTACAACAGTAAGGTCGCCAGAGGCGGTGAATACCCTGAGATATGGGTTGATCCGGCCAAGGCGTTGGTGAGCTACGGACATTTGAGCCAGGCCGATCAGGCCGGGGCAGACTGTGTGAAACCTAATACGATTACGGTAAACTGGAGCGGAGGCGAACAGGTAGCCATGGAGAAAGCCATGATTTTGTTGTACAATATCGAGAACAGGCATGCTTACATAGACACAGCCGCAGCATGGAGAGCCAAAGGCACATTTGATTTTGAGTTGAGTCCAACCGATGTGGGCAGGGTGTTTCACGTTTATCTTGCTTTCGTTACGATCGATCAAACGCACCAAAGCAATAGTCAGTACCTTGGCGCGGTAACCCTGCAATAGATAGCGCGTTATTTGCTAGATTTGCAGGCTATGAACAAGGTTGACATTGAGGTCAGGGGATTGGATGAATTATCCTCCGCTGCAGCGCAGATCCTGGACTTTGCCGCCGGCGAACGCATATTTATCCTGCGGGCAGAGATGGGTGGCGGAAAAACCACGCTGATCAAGGAACTGGCACGGGAGCTGGGGGTGACCGAGGTCGTTTCGAGCCCTACTTTTTCTATTGTAAACGAATACGATGCGCAGGGCGAGCCGGTCTACCATTTTGATTTTTACCGGATCAAGGACATCCGGGAGGCGTACGACATCGGCTATGAGGAGTATTTTTACTCGGGACATGTATGTTTTGTGGAGTGGCCGGAGAAAATTGAGTCGCTTTTGCCTGAACATTATGTGGAAATCAGCATTATTGTCCTTAGCGATACGGAACGTAGGCTTAGCTTAGCAAAAATTTAACAGTATAAGTACCTTTTTTTCAGCTATTATGCTTAATTTCAGCAACTAAAATAGTAAGATGGCAACAGGATTACGCGAAGGAATGGCCGCTATTGCACAAAAAGGTTTGTTGCAGCCTAAAGAGGCAATGTCAGAAATAGCTCCGAAAAGTAACAGTCTTTTTATCGGTATCCCTAAGGAGATCTCTTTTCAGGAGAACAGGGTTCCGCTCACGCCTTTGTCGGTAGCCCTGCTGGTCAACAACGGGCATAAGGTGCTCATTGAGTCGGGTGCGGGACAGGGCGCTAACTTTTCCGACAAGGATTACAGCGAGCAGGGCGCGCAGATTTCCTTCGATAAGAAGGATGTTTTTGCTGCCGATGTGCTGGTTAAGATCGCTCCGCCGACACTGGAGGAGATTGAACTGATGCACAAGGGGCAAACGCTGATCTCTGCCATGCAGATGGGCGGCATCAATGAAAGTTACCTGAAGGCCATGCTGGCTAAGAAGATCAATGCTTTATGCTTTGAGCATCTGCGCGATGAAGGTAATGTGTTGAGCGTAGTGAGGGCCATGAGCGAAATTGTCGGGGCCACCTCTATCCTGATCGCAGCCGAATACCTGAGTAGCGTAACCGGCGGCAAGG